>JBCDDO010000336.1:0-3802 GCA_039180245.1 Pseudomonadota bacterium
AGGGGCCGTTGATGATCTGCTTGATGCCGGTCTTCTCAAAGGCCGGGAAATGGCGGAACCCGACCTCCAGGCTGGGGGCGATGCGGTCGATATCGGGGGCGAGCAGCTCATGCCCGAACTCCCAGGGCGTTTGGTCGGGCGACCAGGGCTTGCAGGCCCGCTCATAGGTGCCCATGAGCATGCCGCCGCGCTCCTGACGCAGGTAAAGCTCGCCGTCGAAATCGACCGCATGCAGCACCTCGCGCCCGGTGCGGGCGTTGATCTCGGCGACCTCGGGCATGTCTTCGGTCAGAAGATACATATGCTCCATGGCCAGAACCGGGAGCTCGAGCCCGACCATGCGGCCGACCTCGCGCGCCCAAAGCCCGCCGGCATTGACCACATGCTCGGCAAAGACATCGCCCTGGGCGGTGTGCACGAGCCAGCCTTCGGGCTGGCGCGCGATCGCCTCGACCTTGCACTGGGTGACGATCTCGGCGCCGCGCTTGCGGGCGGCCTTGGCATAGGCATGGGTGGTGCCGGAGGGGTCGAGATGGCCCTCGACCTCATCGTAAAGCGCGCCGACGAACTGGTCGGGATCCATCAGCGGGAAGAGATCGGCGGCCTCCCGAGGCGTGATGAGCTCGGTCTCAAGCCCCATATAGCGGCCCTTGGCGCGGATCTGCTTGAGCCAGTCGAACCGCGCCTCGGTGGCGGCCAGCATCACCCCGCCGGTCATGTGCAGCCCGATATTCTGGCCCGATTCCGCTTCGATCTCGCGGTAAAGGCTGACCGTGTAGGCCTGAAGCTTGGCCACATTCGGATCGCCATTGATGGTGTGCATGCCGCCGGCTGCGTGCCAGGTTGAGCCCGAGGTGAGCTCGGAGCGTTCCAAAAGCAGGCAGTCGGTCCAGCCGGCCCGGGCGAGATGGTAGAGCACCGAGCATCCCACAACCCCTCCTCCGATGACGACGACACGGGCATGGCTGCGCATGGGGCTCTCCTTTTGCGGCGGCGTGGGGGTCAGGCTAGGCCCGTCGGGCGGGTGCTGGCAGGCAAACTCCGACAGGCGGCGTCGTTTTTTCGCCATTTCGGGCGGTGGCGCGGCTGGCGGGGTCGGGACGCCTCCGGCGGGAGTATTTTTGCCAAGAAGAAGGCGCGGGCTGCGCTAGGTTTCGGTCAGAGGGGCGAGAGGAGGCGGGGATGTCGCATGAGATCGAGCGGTCGGAGAATGTGCTGGGCGGGGCGCTGGCGTCCTGCTCGCAGGATCCGCTGACAGGGTTCTTTCGCAGTGGCTGCTGCGATACCGGGCCGATGGATCACGGCGCGCACACCGTTTGCGCGGTGATGACGGCGGAGTTCCTGGCGTTTTCCAAGGCGCAGGGGAACGATCTGAGCACGCCGCGGCCCGAATTTGCCTTTGCCGGGCTCAAACCGGGGGATCGCTGGTGCCTGTGCGCGGCGCGGTTTCTGGAGGCCTGGGAGGCGGGCTGCGCGCCACGGGTGAGCCTGCTTGCCACCCATGCCCGGGCGCTTGACATCGTGCCGATGGAGGCGCTGCGCGCCCAGGCGCTGGAGCGCAGCTGAGCCCGGCGGGGTCGCCGGTTGCGAGTGTCGCGCCCGGGCTTTGCAGATGGAACGGCAGCGGCTAGGCTTTCTGCAATGACGCGCCGATCACGGGGCGCGCTGCAAGTCCGACAGGAAGGACCAGCCATGCTCGATCCCGCCAGCGGGCGCCCGGCGCCTGCCCTGCTTTCCTGTGCGCCCGCGCCGCCCGGTTTGGCCCGGCGGCGCTGCCCGCGATCGGGGCCGATGCCATGCTGATGTTTCTGCTGCGCCGCATCGGCACCATGATCCTGACCGCGACCTGCCTGACCTTCGTGGTGTTTTACCTCACCAATCTGCCGCCCAATCTGGAAAAGCTTGCCAAAGAGCAGGCCAACAACCGGATGACCGACGCGCAGGTCGAAAGCTGGCTGGAAACCAACGGCTATAACCGCCCGATGCTGGTGCGCTATGGCGAATGGATCGGCGGGGTGGTGCTGGGCGATCTGGGCCATTCGACCCGGTTCAACGCGCCGGTGGCCGAGATCGTGGGCACGCGGCTGTGGCTGACCGCAAAGCTGATGTTCTGGGTGATGATCGTGATGGTGCCGATGGCGCTGCTGATCGGGGTGCTGGCGGGCATGCGCGAGGGCTCGATCACCGACCGATCGCTCTCCACCGCGGCCATCGCCACCACCGCCACGCCCGAATATGTCTCGGGCGTGATCCTGGCCTTTGTCTTTGCCTCTTCGATCGTGGGGCTGAAATGGATGAAGGCCTCGGCCACCTCGGCCACAAACGGCATCACATTTGAGAATTTCGCCCTGCCGGTGCTGACCATGGCGCTTTACGGCATGGGCTATATCGCGCGCATGACCCGGGCCAGCATGGCCGAGGTGATGACCGCGCAATACATCCGCACCGCCCGGCTCAAAGGCGTGAGCTTTCCGGTCATCGTGGTGCGCCATGCGCTCAGGAACGCGCTGATCGCGCCCTTTACGGTGATCATGCTGCAATTTCCCTGGCTCTTGACCGGGGTGGTGATCGTCGAGACGCTCTTCAATTACAAGGGCTTCGGCTGGACCCTGGTCGAGGCGGCCAGCAACAACGATATCGAGCTTTTGCTCTCCTGCTCGGTGGTGGCGGTCTTCGTGGTGCTGGTCACGCAGCTGATCTCGGATATCGGCTATGTCTACCTCAACCCGCGCATCCGCGTGAAATAGGGGGGCGGGGGCATGGAACCGCTTGGCTGGGCCGGGATCATCCTCGGCATCTTCGTGCAATTCCTGCCGGTCTGGATCGCGCTGGCGCTGATTTTTGCCGTCTCGATCTGGTACAAAGGTCAGCTCGGTCTCTACGGCAAGCTCTTCAATTCCAATGTCGGGATGATCGGGCTGGGGATCGTCTTTTTCTGGATCCTCACCGCGGTGATGGCCGATTGGGTGGCGGGGTATGACCCGCTGGCGCAAATCTCGGGCATGAAGAACAAATTCCCCGGCACGCCGCTGCCCGACGGGTCGGGCTATTACCTTTTGGGCGGCGACAACCTTGCCCGCGACGTGTTCAGCCGCGTGGTTTACGGCTCGCGCACCGTGCTGCAGATCGCGCCCGCCGCGGCGGTGTTTGCCTTCATGGTGGGGATCATGCTGGGCCTGCCGGCGGGGTATTATTATGGCGGATGGCTCGACACCGGGCTCAGCTTCCTGGCCAATATGGTGCTCGCCTTCCCGGTGATCCTGCTCTTTTTCCTGCTGGTGACGCCCGAAATCCAGGAAACCGGGCTGACCACGGTTCTGGCTGCGGTGCTCTTCATCTTTCCCATCATCTTTGTGTCGGTGATGCTGCGCACAAAATACTTCACCCAGCGCGAAAAGCTCATGATCTATCTGGGCATCACGCTCAGCGTCGGGCTTTTTGCCTATGTCCACCTCACCGGGCTCTGGACCCCCACCGGCATCTGGATGGACGCCAACACCCTCAACATCTTCGTCTCGGCGGTCTTCGTGAACTCGCCCACTATCTTTCGCATCGTCCGCGGGCTGGCGATCGACATCAAGACCCGCGACTATGTGGCTGCCGCCCAGACCCGCGGCGAGGGTCCCTGGTACATCATGCTGTGGGAGATCCTGCCCAATGCGCGCGGGCCCCTGATCGTCGATTTCTGCCTGCGCATCGGGTATACGACCATTCTGCTCGGCACGCTCGGCTTCTTTGGCCTCGGGCTGGAAAGCGAGAGCCCCTACGTCACATTCACATCGGCGGATTACTCGCACCCGGC
>JBCDDO010000337.1:0-3768 GCA_039180245.1 Pseudomonadota bacterium
CCATCGTCCGCACCGTGCGCGGGTTGGCGGTGATCTTGATCACCGGCACGATCGGGTTGCCCACCACATTGCCCTGGCCGGTGGGGAAGGTGTGGATCACCGCCCCGCCCGCGGCCATCAGCGTCACGCATTCCGCAGCCGCCGAGGAGCTGTCCATGAAGTAAAGCCCCGCGCCCGCGCCCGGCGCCTCGGCCGGGTCGAGAATGTCGATATATTGCGAGCTCCGTCCAATCTTTTCCAGATTGCCCAGTGCCTTTTCCTCGATCGTGGTCAGCCCGCCCTCGATATTGCCCTTTGTCGGCTGGCTGTCTGAGAGATCGTCGGTCTGATGGGCGAAGATCACGTCATCCTGATAGGCCTTCCACATCGCGTACCAGCGTTCGCCGACCTCTTCATTGATCGCACGCTTCTGGCAGATATGCTCGGCCCCGGTGATCTCGGAGGTCTCGCCGAAAAACCCGGTAATGCCTTCGGGCAGGAGCTTGTCATACATGTTGCCCACCGTGGGGCAGGAGCCCAGGCCCGTGGTCGTGTCGCTCTCGCCGCATTTCGTTGACACCCAGAGCTCGGAAATCGACACCTCTTCGCGCTGGTATTCGGTGGTCAAATGAACGAATTCCTTGGCCGCCCAGGAGGCCGAGCGGATCGTTTCGAAATCGCCCTTCTGCTCGATGGAGAACTCCGCCACCGGCTTGCCGGTCTCGCGGATGCCGTCGGCGATGCGCTTGGTCCAGCCCGGCTCAATGCCGATCACCACCACCGCGGCGACATTGGGGTTGGCCCCGGTGCCGATCATGGTGCGGAAATGCAGCTCCAGATCCTCGCCGAATTGCAGGCGGCCATAGGCGTGCGGGATCGCCAGCGTGCCTTTGACATTGTTGGCCACCGCCTCGCAGGCCGCGTTGGAGATGTCGTCCACAGGCAGGATCAGCACATGATTGCGCACGCCCACCCGGCAGTTTTCGCGCCGGAAGGCCTTGACCGTCAGGTTGGAGTATTTCGATGCCATCAGACGTGCTCCTTACCAGCGTTTGGTCTTGCAATTATGGGTGTGGACATGGGCGCCCTTGGGGATATCGGCGATGATCTTGCCGATGTCTTCGCCATATTTGATCGCCGTGTCGCCATTTTTGAGATCGGTGAGCGCGATTTTGTGGCCGATCGGCACATCGGCCCCGGCGGTCAGGCGAAAGGTCGAGTTGTCATGGGTGATGCAGCACAGCATGTCGGTGCCGGCGGTCAGCCCCTCGACGACGACAACGCCGACATTGTCTTTCTGCTCATGCACAAGAAGGTGGGGGATCTCAGCCAAGACGTCTCTCCTTAGGGTTTCAGGATGATCTTCGGGGCGTCCACGCGCCCTGCCAGAATGTCGTCGAATGCGCCGGCGCCATCTGCAAGCGCCCGCGTTTCCGTCCAGTCGAGCGGGCCGAGCTGGCCCGAAAAAAGCGCCTGGGCGGTGTCGCGGAAGTCCTGCGCCGTATAGGTGTAGGTGCCGATGAAGGTGATCTCTTGCAGGGTCATGCGGCGAATGTCGAGCCCGCCCGTATCCTCGCCCAGCCCGATATGCACAATCACCCCGCCGGGGGCAGCATGGGCCGAGGCGGCAGCGCGGGTGGCGGCATAGCCCACCGCATCGATGACCAGGGGATAGATGCCCGCGGCGGTCTCCACCGCCTGCACATCCAGATGCGCATCGAGATAAACCCGCCGCGCCGGATTGGGCTCGACAATGGCGATATCGTCAAACCCCATGGCGCGCAAGGCCAGTGCGGCGGCCACCCCGATCGCCCCGCCGCCCAGGATCAGCGCGCGGCGTTCATCGCTTGGATGCAGCGCGGTGAGCCCCTTGGCCACGGCATGCCAACTGACGGCCAGGGGCTCGGCCAACGCAGCCTTTGCCAGCGGCACATGATCGGGGACGGCGATCAGGTTGTCTTCGGGCATCGTGACATATTGCGCAAACGCGCCCTGGCGCGGCGGCATCGAGATGATCTGCCGGTTCACGCACAGGTTCTCGCGCCCGGTCCGGCTGTAATGGCACTGCCCGCAGGTCACCAACGGATTGATGGTCACCCGCGCACCGTCGCGCGGGCCGCCCTCGATCACGCCGGCCGCCTCATGGCCCAGGATCAGCGGGGCCGGGCGCCGGGTGTCATGGCCCAGATAGGCATGCATGTCCGATCCGCAGATCCCGACACTGTCCACCCGGATCAGATGCTCGCCCGGGCCCGGTGCGGGATCGGCCGCCGCACGATGCTCCAGCGACTTGGTTCCGGTGTAAACGAGCGCCTTCATTTCGCGGTAAAGCCTCCATCGAGCATCAGCACCTGTCCGGTGACATAGGCAGAGGCCTTTGAGCATAAGAAGAGAAGCGGGCCGTCAAGATCCTCCGGCTGGCCATTGCGCCCGATGCAGGTCTGGGCGGCGTTGCGCGCCGCGCGCTCGGGGTCGGCAAAGACCGCTGCGGTGAGTTCGGTTTCAAAAAACCCCGGCGCGATGGCATTGGTGGTGATGCCTGCGGCGGACCATGCCTCGGCCATGGCGCGGGTCAATTGGGTGATCGCACCCTTGGTGGCGCCATAGGCGATGCCGCCGGGGAAGGCCCGAAAAGACTGCAGCGAGGCAAAATGCACGATCCGGCCCCAGCCCCGCGCGCGCATGGCCGGCACGCAAAGCTGGCTGAGAAAGAACGGTGCAGAGAGGTTGACCGCCAGGGTCGCATCCCAGCCATCCGCGGTGACGTCATCTGCCGGCTCACGCAGGTTGAGCCCGGCGGCATGGACCAGGATGTCGGGCGCGCCAAAGGGCGCGGCGATGCGGTCGATCAGATCGGGCAGGGCGTCGCGCGCGGCCACATCGCCGGCCACGGCGGCACAGGCGCCATGGCCTTCGGCCATCCAGCCATCGAGCGCGGCCGCGCGTCGGGCCACACCCACCACCGAAGCGCCAGCCCGGGCCAGAACGGACGCAGCATGGCGCCCGAGCCCCGAGCTTGCGCCGGTCACGCAGGCGACCCGGCCGGCCACGCTGAAGAGCCCGTCAGCCATGCGCTGAGAGGTCGAAATTCTCGCCGGGAAAATACTTGGCCAGCCGGATGTCGGCGGTGCGCGCATGGCCTTCCATGCCTTCGAGGCGGGAGATCCGGGCGGTGGCCTCGGCGACGGGTTTGGAGCCCTCGCGGGTCGCCCGCTGCCAGGTTACGATCTTCATGTATTTGTGCACGCTCAGCCCGCCGGTGTAGCTGGCCGCGCCCGAGGTCGGCAGCACGTGATTGGTGCCCGAGGCCTTGTCGCCGAAAGCCACGGTGGTCTCCTCGCCCAGAAAGAGCGAGCCGTAGCAGGAGAGCCGGCCCAGCCACCAGTCGAGATCGGCGGCCTGGACGGTGAGATGCTCGGGCGCGTAGGCGTCGGAGGTGGCCGCCATTTCCTCGCGATCGGCACAGAGGATCACCTCGGCATAATCGCGCCAGGCGGCGGTGGCGTTCTCGCGGTTCGTGCCGGGCAGATCGTCAATCAGGGTTGGAACCAGGCGCAGAACCTCTTCGGCAAGCGCCCGGTCATCGGTCACCAGCCAGACCGGCGAGTTGTAGCCATGCTCGGCCTGTCCCACCAGATCGGCCGCAACGATCATCGCATCGGCGTCCTTGTCGGCCAAAATCAGGCTGTCGGTGGGCCCGGCGATCATGTCGATCCCGACCCGACCGAAGAGCATGCGCTTGGCCTCGGCCACAAACTGGTTGCCGGGCCCGACCAAGATATTGGCCGG
>JBCDDO010000338.1:0-3759 GCA_039180245.1 Pseudomonadota bacterium
CGGCGTCGGGTCGAGCCCGCGCGCCCCGGTGAGGCGAAAGTAAATCCAATGCTGGCAGTGAAAGGCCGTGGCCGCGCGGGCTCGACCCGACGCCGGCGCTCTATGGCTTTGGCGACAATGCCAGCCGCGCCTATAGCGATGCGGTGATCGAGGCCGCCGGCCTTGCCGATCTGCGCCATCTCATCCCGCCCATCATCGATGGGATCGAAGAGGCGCATCCGCTCTCCGCACAGGCCGCCGCAGAGACCGGGCTGCCCCAGGGATTGCCCGTGGTGATGGGCTATCTGGACGTGATGTGCACCGCGCTGGGGGCGGGGCTTTACGACCCCGATCTGCGCCCGGGCCTGTCGATCCTCGGCTCCACCGGCATCCATATGCGCTTTGTGCCGGAGGCGACGTCGCTGACCCCGAATGCCGACCGCTCGGGCTACACCATGGCCTTTCCCGCGCCCGCCTTCGCGCAGCTTCACACCAATATGGCCGCCACGCTGAACATCGACTGGCTGCTGGGCGTGGGGGCCGAACTTTTGTCCGCGCATGGGGTGACCGCAGCGCCGGGCGATCTGCTCGACGGGCTCGATGCGCGGGTCATGGCGGCCCGGCCGGGGGCCGCGCTCTATCATCCCTATATCTCGGTGGCCGGCGAACGCGGTCCGTTCGTGGCACCTCGGGCCCGGGCCAGCCTCACCGGGTTGAGCCAGGAGACCGGCTGGTTCGACCTTGTCCGGGCGGTCTTTGACGGGCTCGCCCTGGCTGGGCGGGATTGCTATGCCTCGCTGGGCGGCCCGCCTGAGGATGTGCGCATCGCAGGCGGCGCGGCGCGATCGCCGGCCATGCGCAGCATCCTTGCCTCGGCGCTCAACCGTCCGGTGCGCAGCGTGGCGATGGAGGAAGCCGGTGCCGCCGGCGCGGTGATGATCGCCGCGGTCCAGCAGGGGCTTTTTCCCGACATCGCCACCTGCCGCAAGGCCTGGATCGATCCACGTCTACAGCCGGCCACGGGGCCCGACCCGGAACTGGTGCCGCTTTACGATGAGATGTTCGCGGTCTATCGCGCCACCCGCGCAGCGCTTGCCCCTGTTTGGCCGGCACAGGCCGATCTGGGCGCGCCAACAGGCTGACCCGGCATCTGCGCAGCAGGCTTCCAAGACCCGGCGCCGCCGGCGCCCCACAAAAGACATCGGAGGACAGTCCATGACCAAAGCCGAACGCGCCCTGCGCCAGGCCATCATCGACAAATGCCGCTTCATGAACGCAAGCGGGCTCAACCAGGGCACATCGGGCAACATCTCGGCTCGGTTTGAGGATCGGATGCTGATCAGCCCCTCGGCCACGCCCTATGACGCGATGGAGCCCGAAATGATCGCGTCGATGCCCTTTGACGCCGCCTATGGCACTTGGGAGGGGCCGCTGAAGCCCTCCACCGAATGGCGCTTTCACTTCGACATTCTCAAGGGCCGCCCGGATGCCGGTGCGGTGGTGCATGCGCATCCGACCTATTGCACGGCGCTGGCGATGGCCCGCAAGGAGATCCCACCCGCGCATTACATGATGGCGGCCTTTGGCGGGACCACTGTGCGTTGCGCCCCCTATGCCCGCTTTGGCACCGCCGAATTGTCGGTCCATGCGCTGGAGGCGTTGGAGGGGCGCACCGCCTGTCTTCTGGCCAATCATGGCTCGATTGCAATCGGCGCCGATCTCGACAAGGCGATGTGGCTTGCCGTGGAGCTGGAGACCATCGCGCGCCAGTTCTACATGACGCTCTTGATCGGCGGGCCGGTGCTGTTGTCGGACGCCCAGATTGCCGAGACCGCCGCGGCGTTCGGCTCTTATGGTGTGCAGGACGATCACAAAAAGGTCGCCACGGCCAAACCGGGCAAGCCCGTGACCTCAAAAACCGTCGCCAAGGCGATGACCAAACAAGCAAAGTCGGCGGCAAAGAAACCGGTGAAGAAGCCTGCTGCCAAGGCAAAAGCCAGCAAGGCGTGATGCGCCGATGACGGCCTTTGCCGATCTGCGGGCCTCGGCGGCATTCGCGGCGCTGACGGCGGCGTCGGCGCGGCTGGGGCGCGATCCCGCCCAGGTTCAGGCAGCAGGCGGGAACAGCTCGCTCAAATCGGGCGGGGCGATGTGGGTGAAGGCGTCGGGGTTCTGGCTGGCCGAGGCCGAGGCGCGCGACATTTTCCTGCCCGTCGATGTGGCGGGGCTTCGCGCAGCGCTCGAGGCCGGCGAGGATCTCGACGCGATGGCTTTCGTGCCGGCCGATGCCAACCCGGCCGGGCTGCGCCCCTCGATAGAAACGACCCTGCATGCGACGCTCGATTGGCCGGTGGTGCTGCACACCCATTGCGTGGCGACCATCGCCACGGCCGTGCGCGCGGATGCCGAGGCCGTGCTGGCCGACCGGCTTGTGGGGCTCGACCCGGTCTTTGTGCCCTACGCGATGCCCGGCCCGTCGCTGGCCCGCGCCATTCTCGCCAGGGCCGGCGCGCGGGCTCGGGTTGTGGTGCTGGGCAATCACGGGCTGGTGGTGGGCGGCGCGGATGTCGCAACCGCCGAGGCGCTGTTGCGTGAGGTCTCCGCACGGCTTGGCAATGCGATCGGAGGGTCTGGTTCCGGTCACGCGGACCCGGCCCCCGATCCGGACCTGATGGCGCGTCTTGAGGGATCTGGCTGGTCGCCGGCCCGACATCCCGCGGTCCATGCGCTGGCACGCGACCCGGTGCTGTGCGCGATCGTCGACAGCGGAAGCCTCTATCCCGATCATGTGATCTTTTTGGGCCTGGGCGTTGTGGTGCTGCAGCCTGGCGAAACACCGGATGCGGCCGCCGCGCGCATGGGCGGAATGTCCAAACTCGTGCTTGTGCCAGGCTCGGGCGCCGCGCTCCGCTCCGATGCGACCGCCGCCCAGCATGCAATGGCGCGCTGCCTGGGCGATGTGGCAGCACAGGTTGCGCCGGGCACGGTCCTCACCCGGCTGAGCCCTTCCGATGAGGCCGCCCTTCTCAACTGGGATGCCGAAAAATACCGTCAGGCGTTGGAAGCGGCGCGCGAGGCCGGCAAATGAGCCAGTTCGCACTCGGCATCGATATCGGAACCTCGGGCGTGCGGGCCGCGCTGCTTGACCGGGCAGGTGCGTGCGTTGGCATGGCCGCGGCGGCGATGTCCGATCACGCCTCCGATTTTGGCGCCGGGTCATCCGGCTGGCAGCGCGACCCGGCCGTGTGGCGTGCGACGCTTGCCGCGGCCCTTGCCGAGCTGGGGCGCAGCCATGATCTGGGCGCGGTCGCGGCGGTGGCGGTGGATGGCACCTCGGGCACGGTGCTCGCGCTTGATGCGGATGACGCGCCGGTGGGGCAGGCGCTGATGTATAATGACGCGGTTGCGGATCCGGCGATCCCGGCCGCGATTGCCGCCCATGCACCCCGCGAAAGTGCCGCACATGGCGCGGCCTCGGCGCTTGCGCGGGCCATAGTATTGCAAGACCGCCCCGGCGTGGCCCGCATTCTGCATCAGGCCGACTGGATTGCTGGATTGATTGCCGGGGCGCCGGTGCCGGGCGATGAAAGCAATGCGCTCAAAACCGGGTACGACCCGGTGGCACGCGCCTGGCCGGGCTGGCTGGCCCAGACCCCGCTGCGCGCGGAGCTCCTGCCGCCGATCCAGCCCTCGGGCACGCAGACGGGAACCGCCTCGGGCGCGTTCGGGCTGCCGATCGGGGCAACGCTCGTCGCCGGCGTGACCGATGGCTGTGCGTCC
>JBCDDO010000339.1:0-3723 GCA_039180245.1 Pseudomonadota bacterium
GGCGGCTACGCGATCGGCATGTGGCTGATGTATGCCCGCACCGAGATCATCGTGGTCGAAAGCCTTGCCTCGGCCGCATTGCCCCCAACGCCGCAAGAGGTCTCGGACGCCATCGCCAACCAAATTTTCGGGGTGGTGGGCGCCTCGGAATTTCCGCCCATCTGGGCGGTCGCCGATTCGCTGGTGCTGCAGCTGGCGGCCGTGGTACTGGTGCCGGGGCTTCTGGCGCTGGTCTTTGGCTGGCTGGCCTTTCGCAGCCGGGTGACGGGGGTCTATCTCTCGATCCTCACCCAGGCGATGACGCTGGCGCTGTCGCTTTACCTTTTTCAAAACGACAGCGGGCTGCGCGGCAATAATGGCCTGTCGGGGCTGCAAAACCTGCCCGGGCTCGATGACACTCCGCAATCCATTGTCTCGCTGTGGTTTTTCTGGGCCTCGGCGCTGGCCCTGGGGCTTGGCTATGTCCTCTGCGCCTGGGTGGTGTCGGGCAAGTTCGGCTCGGTGATCCGGGCGATCCGCGACGATGAAAGCCGGGTGCGGTTCCTGGGCTATCCGGTCGAGGCCTATAAGCTCACCATCTTCACCCTCACGGCCGTGATCGCGGGAATTGCCGGCGCGCTCTACTACCCGCAGGCGGGCATCATCAACCCCGCCGAGATCGCGCCCATCGCGTCGATCTATCTGGCGGTCTGGGTGGCGATCGGCGGGCGCGGCCGGCTCTACGGCGCGGTGATCGGGGCGGCGTTTGTCTCGCTCGTCTCCACCTGGTTCACCGGGGGCGGGGCGCCGGATGTAAATCTGGGCTTTGCCACCATCCAATGGGTCGATTGGTGGACGGTGCTTTTGGGCCTGTCCTTCGTCCTCGTCACCCTTTTTGCGCCCAAGGGGATCGGCGGGCTTTTCGACATCATCGCCGAGCGGCGCACGCCCCAGCGCCATGGCGCCGATCTCGGGCCCGATGCGGGTTCGCTGCGCGAAAAGGAAGCTGAGACATGAGCGCGCTCTTGGAGGTCTCCGGCGTCTCGGTCGCATTCGACGGGTTCAAGGCGATCAACAACCTGACCTTTTCCATCGGCGTGGCGGAACTGCGCGCCGTGATCGGCCCCAATGGCGCCGGCAAGACCACCTTCATGGACATCATCACCGGCAAGACCCGGCCCGATGAAGGTCGGGTGATCTGGGGCGAGAAATCGATCTCGCTGCTCGCCCTATCCGAAAGCCGCATCGCGCAGGAGGGGATCGGCCGGAAGTTCCAGCGCCCGACGATCTTTGAGGATCAGAGCGTGGCCGAAAACCTCATGCTGGCGCTGAAAAAGCCCCGCGGGCCGTTTGCGGTGCTGGGCTTTCGGGCGAGCCGCGCGGATCGCGCCCGGGTGGCAGAGCTGGCCGAAGAGATCGGGCTTGCCGGCGCGCAATCTCGCAAGGCCGGCGAGCTCAGCCATGGCCAAAAGCAATGGCTGGAGATCGGGATGCTGCTTGCCCAGGAACCGCGGCTCCTCCTGGTCGACGAGCCGGCCGCCGGCATGACCCCGGCCGAGCGCGAGCACACCACCGAATTGCTGGTTGAGGCAGCGAAGACCCGCGCTGTGGTCGTGGTCGAGCATGATATGGAATTCGTGCGCCGGTTGGGCTGCAAGGTCACGGTGCTGCATGAGGGGGCGGTGCTGGCCGAGGGCTCCATCGACCATGTCACCTCAAACGAAAAGGTCATCGAGGTGTATCTTGGCCGATGAGCTGCTGCGCGCCGAGGGGCTGACCCTGCATTACGGCGGCAGCCAGATTTTGCACGGGCTCGACATTGTGGCCGCCCGCGGTCAGGTCACCTGTGTGATGGGCACCAATGGGGTGGGCAAGACCTCGCTTCTGAAGGCGATCTCAGGCACCCATCCGCGCAGCGGTGGCCGGCTGGTGTTTGACGGGGTCGAGATCGGCCGCGCCTCGGCTCATGCCATGGCCCAGAAAGGGGTGGCTTACGTGCCCCAGGGCCGCGAAATCTTCCCGTTTCTGACCGTGCAGGAAAATCTCGAAACCGGGTTTGCCTGCCTGCCGCGCGACCGCCGGCGGGTGCCCGACGAGATTTTCGAGCTGTTCCCGATCCTCAAGCAGTTCCTGAACCGCCGTGGCGGGGATCTGTCGGGCGGGCAGCAGCAGCAGCTCGCGATTGCCCGTGCGCTGGTCACCGAGCCCAAATTGTTGCTGCTTGATGAGCCGACCGAAGGCATCCAGCCCAACATCATTCAGCAGATCGGCGAGGTGATCGGCGCCCTGCGCGCCCGCGGCACCATGGCGATCGTGCTCGTCGAACAGTTCTTCGATTTTGCGTTTGAGCTGGGCGATGCCTTTGTCGTGCTTGAGCGGGGCGCGCGCAAGCTTGGCGGCCGCGCTGGGGAGCTTGACCGCGCCGAGCTTCTGCGCGCCGTTTCGGTCTGAGCCGCGCAGCCAGCGCGCCGGCCCACGTGCCGGTCACAGCGCCGACAGATGACACTTTCTCCTTGGCGCACCGGCCCTTGTCGGGCCACAACACCCGGTACCCACGCCTGGACGTGGCGCGTCTGACAAAACTTGGGTCTCGGGTTCGACGATGAGCGGGCAAAAAATCAGGAACATGGAGGAGTTCGCGGCGCTCAGCGGGATATCACGCCCCACGGTGTCGAAGTATTTTAACGATCCGGCGAGCGTGCGCGTGTCGACCCGCGCGCGGATCGAGGCCGCCCTCGCGCGCTATGATTTCCGGCCCAACATCTATGCGGTGAACGTAAATCGCCGGCTCACGAAGAATGTCGGCATTGTCGTGCCCTATCTGGCGGATCCGTTTTTTGCCGAAATTGCCCGCAATGTGGAGCAGCTCTGCCTCGATGCGGGGTTTTCGCCCATTCTGTTCAGCGCCCATGGCGCGGCGGAGTTCGAGGCCGAGATCCTGGACAATCTGCGCGCGCTCAAACCTGCCGGCGTGCTCTTGGCGCCGCTCGGTCGCGCCTCGAACCGGTCGGTGATCGAGAAATTCTGCCGCGATGTGCCGACGGTGCTGTTTGACAGCAACCTTCCCGAACTTGGCGAGGCCTTTGTGGGGTCGGACAACGACCAGAGCGTGTCGCTGATCGTGGAGTATCTGTGCAAGACCGGATCGCCGCCCTGCTTTTTCGAGATGCGCACCCCCACCAACCCAAACGCCAATCGGCGCCGCGCGGCCTATCTGGCCAGCATGGAAGGGTTGGGCCTGAGCCCGCAGGTGATCCAGGTTTCCGGCCAAGGCTGGGAGTTTGAGGATATCGGCCACCGCGAAGGGCTGCGCGTGCTCAGCCAAGCGACGACTGCGACCGACAGCATTCTGTGCAGCAATGACCGGCTCGCAATCGGTCTGCTTGCGGCGGCCTATCAGCTGGGATTGAGCGTTGGCCGTGAAGCCGGCGCAAAGCTGCGAATTGCGGGGCATGACGATCATCCCTTTGCGCGCTTCACCTGCCCGTCGCTCACAACCGTTGCCCAGGATTACGCTGCAATCGCCAAGCGCAGTGTCGAGACGCTGATGGCCCGCATCGACGAGGGTCGCGCCCAAGATGCCCGTCAGACAGCGCTTTTTGACGGCCGATTGGTGATCCGAGCCTCGGCATAGGGCTGCACTTGGACCGCACAGCCCAGCGCCAAAGCGCTTCGGCAAAACTTTACACTCGTAAAATTTTCGTTGACAGGTCGGGCTGTGGCTGCCAGTCACACCATAAGACC
>JBCDDO010000340.1:0-3697 GCA_039180245.1 Pseudomonadota bacterium
ACCGGATCCTCGCCGCGAGCCAAAGCCACGGCAAAGCCGCCATTGAAGGCATCGCCCGCGCCGGTGGTTTCGACCACGGGACCTGCATTGAAGGCGGGCACCATCTCCGACCGCCCGGGCGATTGGAAGAGCGCGCCGCGTGCGCCCAACGTGATGACCGCAGCCCCCGCCCCCAGTTCGATCAGCCGCAATGCCGCGGCGCGGGCCTCATCCTCGGTTGCAACGGGAATGCCGGTCAGCGCTTCGGCCTCGGTCTCATTGGGGGTGACATAATCGCACTGCGCCAGCAGGCCCGCCGGAAGCGCGGCCGCGGGTGCTGGGTTGAGCACGGTCGTCACGCCGGCCGCACGGGCGATCTGGAGCGCGCGCAGCGCCGCATCGATGGGCTGTTCGAGCTGGGTGACAAAGACCGAGGCCGCCTGGATGCGTGTCGCCTCCGCCTCGATATCTTCAGGCGAGATCAGGGCCGCAGCACCGGGCGCGATGATGATCGCATTGTCGCCCGTCGCGGCATCGACAAAGATATAGGCCGCGCCGGTATAGCTGTCGGGCGCGCGGCTGATGGCCGGGGTCACCCCGGCCTCGGACCAGGTGTTCAGCGCCATCTGGGCAAAGTCATCCGCGCCCAGCTTGGTGATGATCGCTGTGTCTGCACCCAGCCGCCCGCAGGCCACGGCCTGGTTGGAGCCCTTGCCGCCGGGACCGAGTGCAAAGCTCTCGCCCAGGATGGTCTCGCCCATCACCGGCTGGCGCGCCGCGCGATAGGCGGTGTCGGCGACGAACACGCCCAGGATGACGATGCCGCCCATCTCAGCCGTCGGGCCCGATCACGCCCTTGCGGAAGGCAAAGCAGCCGTAGAACCGCCGCTCGCCGGTCTGGATCACCGCATAGGCCTGCTTGGCACGGTCGTAAAAGGCATAGCGTTCGATGCCGATCAGCGGCCAGGGTTTGCCCTCGGCGGCATCGATCTCGGCCTGGACTTCGGCCTGCACGGGCAGGATCTCATCGGGGCTGCCGACCACTTCCATGCGCGCTGCGGCATCGTCGACAAAGCTGTCGAGCGGCAGGACCGACAGCACTGCGCGCGCCACCTCGGCGGCCGGACGGTCGATGCGCAACAGCTCGCCCAGCACGGTTTCGGTCGCCACGGAGGCCGAGGGAAAATTGGTGTCGGCGATGATCAGATCGTCGCCATGACCCATGGCCCGCAGCGCGTAAAGCACATCGGCATTCAGGATCGGATCGATGGATTTGAGCATTCTGCCCCCTATGCGCTGAGCCGGTGACCGTCGGTGACGTGGAAGAGATGCGCCTGCGCGGGGTCGGGGGCGAGCCGCAGCTCCTCGCCCGGGCTCAGGCTCACCCGGTCGCGAAAGACCGCCACGGTTTCCTGCCCGCCCATGCGCAGGAAGACCAGCGTCTCGGTTCCGGTGGGCTCGACCACCTTCACGGTTGCCGGCACCCCGTCGGGATCGATGCGCAGATGCTCGGGCCGGATGCCATAGATCACGGGCTGGCCCGGCTCGGCCTGAACCTGGGCATGAAGCGGCAGGTGCAGTCCGGCCTCGGTCGTCACGGCCCCGCCTTGCCACCGGCCCTCGAACAGGTTCATCGACGGCGCCCCGATGAAGGTGGCGACAAACTGGTCGGCGGGCTTGTCGTATAGCGCCAGCGGCGCGCCGATCTGCGCGATGCGGCCGGCATTCATGACCACGATGCGGTCGGCCAGGGTCATCGCCTCGATCTGATCATGGGTGACAAACACGGTTGTGGTCTTGAGCCGCTGATGCAGCTCCTTGATCTCGGTGCGCATCTGGATGCGCAGCTTGGCGTCGAGGTTCGAGAGCGGCTCGTCGAAGAGAAACACCTGCGGGTCGCGCACGATCGCCCTGCCCATCGCCACCCGCTGACGCTGGCCGCCGGACAGATGCCGGGGATGGCGGTTCAGATAGGGGGTGAGCCCCAGGATCTCGGCCGCATCGCCCACCCGACGGTCGATCTCCTTGCGATCGGTGCCGCGCAGCTTCAGCGCAAAGCCCATATTCGCCGCGACCGTTTTGTGCGGATAAAGCGCGTAGGACTGAAACACCATCGCGATGTCGCGCTCGGCCGGTGACAGGTTGTTCACGCGCCGGCTGCCGATGGCGATGTCGCCCTCGGTGATCTCCTCTAGCCCCGCAATCATGCGCAGCAGCGTGGATTTTCCACAGCCCGAAGGCCCCACCAGAACCACGAATTCGCCATCCGTGATGCCCAGATCGAGGCCATGAATGACCTGCGTCGCGCCATAGGATTTGCGCAAGCTGCGAATGGTCAGCCCGGCCATGTCCCTCCCCTTTCGCGCGCATGTCCCGGCGCGGCGTCTTGGGGCACTAGAGCACAGCGCGCGGGGGGGCGCCAAGCCCTCAATGACGCCTTGCCGGCCCGGCGCCGGGCGGGCTAGCCTGCGCGCAAAGAAGGAGGACGGGGATGGGACGACTGCAAGGCAAGCGCTGCTTTGTCACCGCCGCAGGGCAAGGGATCGGCCGGGCCTCTGTGCTGGCGATGGTGGCTGAAGGGGCCGAGGTTACGGCCACAGATCGCGATGCCGACAAGCTGGCGGATCTGCCGGCGGGGGTTGAGACCTTCGCGCTTGATGTGACCGACCCAGCGGCGGTGCTTGATGCGGCAGGCCGGGTCGGCGCGCCGGATGTGCTCTTCAACTGTGCGGGTTTTGTGGCGCATGGCTCGATCCTGGATTGCGACGAGGATCAATGGGCCTTCTCGCTAGAGCTCAACATGACCGCGATGTATCGCGTCACCCGGGCGTTTCTGCCGGCCATGCTGGGCAAGGGCGGCGGCTCGATCATCAACATGTCCTCGGCGGCCTCCTCGGTCATTGGCGCGCCCAACCGGTTTGTCTATGGCGCCACCAAGGCCGGGGTGATCGGGATGACCCGGGCGATCGCCGCCGATTATGTGCGCCAGGGGATCCGCTGCAACGCGATCTGCCCGGGCACGGTGCAAAGCCCGTCCCTCGATGACCGGATCAGCGCGCAGGGCGATTACGAAACGGCCCGGGCGGCCTTTGTCGCGCGCCAGCCGATGGGCCGGGTCGGCACGGCCGAGGAGATCGCGGCGCTGGTGGTCTATCTGGCCTCCGATGAGAGTGCGTTTACCACTGGAGCGATCCATGTGATCGATGGCGGCTGGTCGAGTGTCTGAGCCGGCGTGGCAGATCCGCCCCGCCGATTGGGACGGGTTTGCCGCGGTGATGGGCGAGAAGGGCGGCTCGGGCGGCTGCTGGTGCATGCTGTGGCGGCTGCGCGCGAAGGCGTTCGACGCCGGCAAGGGGGCTGGCAACCGCGACGCGATGCGGGCGGTCTTCGCGGCAGGCGAGGGGCCGGGGCTGGTCGCCTGGGCCGAGGATCAGGCGGTCGGCTGGATCCAGATCGCGCCGCGGGCGGCATTTCCGCGCCTGGCAAATTCGCGGGTGCTGGCGGCGGTGGATGATACGCCGGTCTGGTCGGTGGCCTGTTTCATGATCGAAAAGGCCTGGCGCCGCCGGGGGCTGTCGGTCGCGCTCTTGGAGGCGGCCTGCGGGTTCGCCGCCGATCGGGGTGCAGAGATCGTCGAAGGCTATCCGGTGGCGCCGTCGGACAAGAACTATGCGCCGGTTTATGCCTGGACCGGGCTGCATGCCGCGTTCGCGCGGGC
>JBCDDO010000341.1:0-3689 GCA_039180245.1 Pseudomonadota bacterium
ATGATGCCCTGCACATCGCCGATCACCGCATGGCCGCGATGCGTGCATTCCACGAAATGTGCCGCACCGATCGTGCCGCGGGTGACCTCAACCATGGGCACACCGCCTGCGGAAACGCTGTCAGTCATCCTCAAGCTCGTCGCGAAACGGCTCGCCCAATGCCGCGCGCAGACGGCTGAGCGCAAGGCGCGAGCGCGATTTCACCGTGCCCAATGGCAGATCGAGCCGTGCTGCGATCTCGGATTGCGACAGCCCTTCGAAAAACGCGATGGTCACGACATCGCGCTGGTTTTCAGGCAGCTCGGCGAGGGCAGCTCGCAGGGCCGCGTCGCGCTGGCGCCGGCCCAGAATGTCGGCGCCATCGGGGTCCGGGTCGGATTGAAACAGCGGATCTTCCGGGTCGGGCGCGGGCCGGGCATGGCGGCGGGCAAGGTCAATGCGCCGGTTTCGCGCGATGGTAAACAGCCAGGTCGCCGCCGAGGCCTTGGCCGGATCGAAGCTGGCGGCCTTGCGCCAGACCGTCACCATAACCTCTTGGGCCAGCTCCTCGGCTTCCTCGACCTTTGTGCCCGAGCGGATCAGGAAGGCCTTCACCCGCACGGCATAGCGTCCAAAGAAAATGGCAAAGCTGTCACGGTCGCCCTGGGCGACCGCCGCAAGCAGATCACTGTCTTGCGGTCCGTCCGCCTCGCCCGATGTGCTCTTTGTCATCTCACGTCAAGATGTCCATCGCCGTGCCGAAGCCTCCACCCGCGCCGCCACCCTGTTTGACGATCCCGGTGCCTGGCTGAGGGTGGCGCGGGTATTGAGGGGTGGCATTCGACACAGGTTTGCGGATAGATTACAGCCGCCGGGCCAAAAGGAAAGGCTCGGACGCGCCGCCATGGAAGTGGCCCGACGAGACGTCTGCATCGCGGCGTCGCATGAGAGGACCGGAGCGGTGGTGCGCGACTGAGGCGGAGTGGCGCTATGACGACGAGTTTTTCCTTAAGGCGGGCCGTTGCAATGGCCCTTCTCTGCGCGACGATTGGCGGATTGGCCGGCGCGGCACCAGCCGAAACCCGCGTCGATGCCAAGGCCGATTGGAGCGTCTTCAAATCCGATGGCGGCGGCCGCGAATGCTGGATCGTCTCGGCGCCGACCGGCTGGAAGGCGATGCGCGGCGGCGATGACGTGACCAGCCAGGTGCGGCGCGGCGACATCCTGCTGATGGTTGCGGTTCGGCCCGATGACAGCGTCACCAACGAGATCAGCTACACCTCGGGCTATCCCTTCCGCAGCGAAAGCAGCGTCAGGGTCGAGATCGGGGATGACGCGCATGAGCTCTTTACCGAGGGCGAATGGGGCTGGCTGTCCTCGCCGGCCGAAGACAATGCGATGGTCGAGGATATGAAGCGCGGCCTGACCGCGACGCTCACCGCGGTCTCCAGCCGGGGCACCCAAACCGTGGACACGTTCAGCCTGCGCGGCTTTACCGCGGCGCTCGATGCCGCGCGGGAGCTTTGCAAATAGCGCATCGGTGAGGGCATAGATGGCGGATGGGGGCGGTGCACAGGCAGACGGGAACGCCGCGGTCCCTGGCGCCATCACGCTGCAACGTCCGCCGCATCCCGCTCTGGCCGGCCTGGTCACGCGCATCGCCGCCTGTGTCGATCTGCCGGGCGGGCAGGTCTTCCCTGTGGCGCCGGCCGGGCTCAGCTGCCCGCTCATCATCTCGCATGGCGCGCCCTTTCGGGTGGCGCTGGGCAGGCGTGCCGCCGACCGCCAGCTCAGCTTTGCAACCGGGCTGGTGGCCGCGCCTGTGCATGTTGCAACGACCGGTCCGGTCGATTGCATCCAGGCCGATCTGACCCCGCTCGGCGCGGCGCGCCTGTTTGGCGGGGCGATGCCGGATCTCTCCGGCGTGATGGTCGCCCTTTGGGATATTTGGCCGGGTGAGGCCACGCGGCTGGCCGACCGGCTCTGGTCGCTGCCGGACCCGGCCTCGCGCATCGCGCTCACCGAACGGTTTCTGGCGGAGAGATTTGCGCATGCGCCCGCCGCCTCGCCGGCCATTGCCGTTGCATGGCACGCTCTGTCTGGCAGTGGCGGCAGCCTTTCGGTGGCGCGGTTGGCCGATCAGATCGGGTGGAGCCGCACCCGGCTGGCCCGGCGGTTTCGCCAAGAGATCGGGGTGCCGCCCAAGACCGCCGCTCGGCTGCTGCGCTTTGCGCGTGCGATGGCGCTGGGTCGCACCGGCTTGGGCTGGGCCGAGATCGCCGCAGATGCAGGCTTTGCCGATCAGCCGCATCTTGTGCGGGAATTCGCCGCCCTGGCCGGCCAGACCCCCACGGCCTGGCGTGCCGCGACCGCGACGCCCGCCGCCTGAGCCCGCACCCTCGGCATTGCCATTGCATTTTCGTCGCGGTCCCGCGGCGGATGCGGCAGGGGCCGCACCTGAACCTGGTCCCCCCTCAGGAGGCGCACAAACCTTCAAGACCCGCACGACCGGCGCATGGCAGTTTGGGTGCATCCGCAGTCATGAGGCACAGTCAGGAGGCCAATCATGCCGACCCAAACCGACGAGAAGCCATCGCCGCCGCGCATCTATCCCAGTTTTCGCTGTCGCGACGCCGAGGCGATGATCGCCTTCCTTCACGCCGCCTTTGGCTTTCGCGAGACATTTGCGCATCGCCAGGATGGGGTGGTCGAACATGCCCAGCTCGCCTTTGAGGACGGGATCATCATGCTGGGCCAGGATCGTCCGGATGCGTTCTCCGAACTGGTGGGACGCAGTGGCCCGCCGGCCGGTCAGACCGTCTATATTGCGGTCGAAGATCCCGACAGCCTCTGCGCCCGGGCCGCAGCCGCCGGGGCCGAGATCGTCGCACCGCTGAGCGACAAGAACTATGCAAGCCGCGAGTTCGTGGCCCGCGACCCCGAAGGCCGGATCTGGTGCTTTGGCACCTACCGCCCGGGCGTGTGAGCCCGAACTGCCCCGATGCTGTTGTTCAGACCTCCAGCGCGCGCGACAGGGCGGCGATCAGGGCCGCACCCGAGGCCGCGTCGACATCGAGATGGGTGACGACCCGAAACCGCCGCGACGAGAAGCTTGAGACGCGCAGCCCATCGGCCGCCAGCCTCTCGATCACCATGCCGGCATCCGGCGCCTCGGGGGCAAGATCGGCGATCACAATGTTGCTGTCGACCGGCAGCACCTGCGCAATCTGCGGCATCTGCGCGATCCGGCGGCCCAGATCGGCGGCCAGCGCGTGGTCCTCTTCCAGCCGCTCGACATGATGGTCGAGCGCATGCAGGCACATCGCCGCCAGCATGCCCGACTGGCGCATCGCCCCGCCCATGCGCTGCTTGAGCGCCCAGGCCTCGGCGATGAATTCGGCGTTGCCCGCCAGAACTGCGCCGACCGGGGCGCCGAGGCCTTTGGAGAAGTCGAGCCAGACGCTGTCATAGCCCTGTGCATGGCGCGCCGCCGGCAGGCCTGAGGCCACCGCCGCATTCATCAGCCGCGCCCCGTCCATATGGGTGGCAAGACCGGCCTCATGGGCGGTTTTGGCGGCGGCATCAAGGGCTGCGACCGGCCAGACTGCGCCGCCTTCCAGGTTGACCGTCTGCTCGACACAGAGCAGGCGGCTGCGTGGCGCATAGCGGCCCGGGCGACGGATCGCGGCGGCAATGCTGCCTGGGGCAAG
>JBCDDO010000342.1:0-3688 GCA_039180245.1 Pseudomonadota bacterium
GAAGAGATGATCGGCCTGGTCGAGGGCTATGTCCATGACCGGTTGGTCGCCGACGGGCTGCGCTGATCGTGGCGAGCATCGGGCGCCTGACGCTTGGTCTGGCCCTGGCCCTGGCCCTGACCGCCTGCGGCGCGCCGGCGCCGGAGCAGCCTGCGCGCGATGCGCGCGTCCCCAGCGCTGTGGAGTGGAGCTGTTCGACGGCGCCCAGCGGCCAGCGCTATGACGCTGAGGAGACGCGCAAAATCATCGGCACGGGGTGGGACGCCATTCGGCAGAACCGGCCAATGGATGCGGTCGACTTGCTGGAAACAGCCAAGGAATACGGCATTCCCATGCAAGGCGCCTATTGGGGCCTCGCTGTGGCCGGACATATGCTTGATGCATCCTTGGCGCGTGTCCGGGTCTGTTTTGACCGGGCGATTGCCTTCGATGACAGCCAGGCGGGCCTCTTTTCCGATTATGCACGGGTGCTGGAAGAGCGGCGCCTGCCCCGCGAAGCGCTTGAGAAGGCCAAGACCGCCTTGGCCATCGACCCCGATCACGTGGAGGCGCTGATCGCGGCTGGTCGCGCCGAGATGCAGCTGGGCAATGACGCAGCGGCCGCCGCCTATGCCGCGCGGGTTGAGGCGCTGCGCAATTAGGCGTCGCGCCGGCTGATCTTTCCGCCACAGACCGGCGCGCTGCACCCGGTCGTGCGGGGGGCAGAAGTCGGCAGGCCGCGCAGGACCCGCACGGCGAGATAGGCAAAGGCCTGGGCCTCCAGAAAATCGCCATCGAGCCCGACGGTCTCGACGGGATCCACCGGCGCGTCCAAAGCCTCGCCCAACATCCGCATCAGGGTGGCGTTGTGGCGCCCCCCGCCACAGACCAACCAGCGCGAAGGTGGGCTGGGCATGTGCGCCTGCGCGGCAATGATGCAGTCGACCGTGAACTGGGTGAGCGTGGCCGCGCCGTCTTCGGTCGTCAGCCCATCGACCTGCGCAAGCACTCCGGAAAACTCGTTCCGGTCCAGCGATTTCGGCGGGGTTCGGGCCAAAAACGCCCGGGCTGCATTGCTGCGAAGCGGCTGCGCGCGTCCCACCGCCGCTGTCGCCCCCTCGCGGTCGATTGCGGCCCCGGTCCGTGCCTGCATCCAATCATCGATCAGCGCGTTGCCGGGCCCGGTGTCGAAGGCCAGGCAGGCATCGACGGGATCGGCGATGCCAGGGTCCAGCCAGGTGACATTGGCAACACCGCCGATATTGAGAAATGCCACCGGCGCAGTGAGCCCCGCCCAGCGCGCGCAGGCATGGTGAAAGAACGGCGCCAACGGGGCGCCCTCACCACCCGCGGCCAGGTCTGCCTGGCGAAAATCGGTCACCAAGGGCAGATGAAACCGCGCAGGTCGCAGCTGTTCTGACAGGCCGAGCTGCAGGGTCAGGCCGATATCGGGGCGGTGCAGCACGGTTTGCCCATGCACGCCGATCGCGCCTTGCCCAGGTCTGTCCAAAAATGCCGCCCAACCCGACGACCCGTTCGGCTGAGACGCTGTGCCATCGCCCGACGATTGTTTGTCATATCCCGGGCCAATGGGCTCAAGCTCAAGCCGAAACCCGTCAATGGCCCAACACAGCCATTCAGCAATCGCCCGGTCCTGCGCGCGCAGATCCGCAGGCCAGCTTGACGGATCGCGCAGCAACGCGGGATCCGCCAGTGCCGCGCGCCTGCCAGCATCGCTGACCAGCGCCCGCATCCGCTCGCTCGCGGCCAGGCCCAGTGTCGGGCCGAAGCCGAAGACCGTCGCGCCATCCGACTGCAGCAGCGCCAGGTCGACCCCGTCGCCAGAGGTGCCCGTCATCACGCCAATGGCCCAGATCGGCGCTCCTGTCTCGGCCTCGGCCATCGCCTCTTTCCTTTCTCGGCGCATCCGCTGTAGAACGCCCTCCGCACACCCCCGACCCGAACCCGAGGGACCCCGACCATGACCCCGAAGAGCGCGTTTCTCAACGTCCTCGTCGAGCGCGGCTTTCTGGCCGATTGCACGGATCTGGAGACGCTCGATGCGCGTCTCAACGCCGGCGTGGTCCCGGCCTATATCGGGTTCGACTGCACCGCCGACAGTTTGCATATCGGCTCGCTCATCCAGATCATGCTGCTGCGCTGGCTGCAAAAGACCGGCGGCAAGCCCGTCGTGCTGATGGGCGGCGGAACCACCCGCATCGGCGATCCGACCGGCAAGGATGAGGCGCGCAAGCTGCTCACCGATGAGAGCATCGCCGCCAATATGGCCGGCATCCGCAAGGTGTTCGCCACCTATCTTAACTTCGGCGACGGCTCCAGTGACGGCCCGACCGATGCCGTCATGCGCAACAATTTCGACTGGCTCAGCACGCTCAACTACATCGATTTCCTGCGCGACTATGGCCCGCATTTCACCATCAACCGCATGCTGACCTTCGACAGCGTGAAGCTGCGGCTCGACCGCGAGCAGCCGCTGACCTTTTTGGAGTTCAACTACATGCTCCTGCAGGCCTTCGACTTTCTGGAGCTTGCGCGGCGCGAGGATGTGGCCCTGCAGATGGGCGGGTCGGATCAATGGGGCAACATTGTCAACGGGGTGGAGCTCAACCGCCGCGTCGATGCCCGCCAGGTCTTCGGGCTGACCACGCCGCTTCTGACCAAGGCCGACGGGTCGAAAATGGGCAAAACCGCGGGTGGCGCGGTGTGGCTCAATGCCGAAAGGCTCGCGCCCTACGCGTTCTGGCAATACTGGCGCAACACGCTCGATGCCGATGTCGGGCGCTTCCTGCGGCTTTTCACCGAGATGCCGCTCGATGAGGTTGCGCGGCTCGAGGCGCTGGAAGGGGCCGAGCTCAACGAGGCCAAGAAGATCCTCGCCACCGAAGTCACCGCCCTTGCCCATGGCCGCGCGGCGGCGCAGGCGGCGGCGGTCTCGGCGGCAGAGGTCTTCGAGAAGGGCGGCCTCGGCGCCGACATGCCGCGGCTGGCCTTGTCGCCGGGCGATGTCGCCGGCGGCATCTCCATCGCGCAGCTTCTGGTGAAGGCGGGGCTCGCCGCCTCGGGCAAGGAGGCCAAGCGGCTGGTGGCCGAGGGCGGCGCGCGGCTCGACGATGCCGCGATCACCGATGCCGGGCTCATGCTGGGGCCGGAGGATTTTGCCGCCGACCGCAAGCTCTCGGCGGGCAAGAAGCGCCATGCGCTGGTGACGCTGGGCTGAGCGAAGCTGGACGGGCCGGCTGGACGGGGCGGCTGGACGGGGAGGCCGAACGGGGAGGCTGGACGGGGCGGGCCGTCCATGCCACGCTCCGCGCATTGCTCCCAATGCCTTGAGCCCGCTCTATGCCCAACCTTCGTGACCTGCGCGTCGATCTGAAGGGGTTCACCCCGGCTGAGGAGCAGTTTCTACGCGAACACCCCGCGGGCGAGGTCGTGATTCTGGGCGACGGGTCGCGGCCCAAGAAGGCATCGCCCGAGCGTGAGATCCGCGCGGCCTTCATCCGCCATTTCATGCTGGGCGGCTGCCCCGCTCTGCCCTGCCATGAAAAAGGCGTGCAGATCGAAGGCGCCTGGATCCCCGATGCGCTCGATCTGGAAGGCTGCGACGCCCCGCGGGATCTGTCGATCCACAAAAGCCATCTCGTTGAGCGCCCCAACCTCAGGACCGCGCATCTCCGCGGCCTTTATCTCC
>JBCDDO010000343.1:0-3682 GCA_039180245.1 Pseudomonadota bacterium
CTCGGCCGGCCTGGGTGCCTGCACCGCGATGACCGTCCGCATGTATGCGCGGCGCAAGGGCTGGCCGCTTGCCGGGGTCTCGGTCGATATCCGGCATGACCGGATCCATGCCGAGGATTGCGCCGCCTGCGAGACGCAGGAGGGCAAGATCGACCGCTTCACCCGCGAGATCACGCTCCAGGGCGATCTGAGCGAGGATCAGCGTGCGCGCCTGCGTGAGATTGCCGATCGCTGCCCGGTGCACCGGACGCTGGAAAGCGAGATCCTCATCGACACCGTGCTTGCGGGTGGGAGCGGCGGCTAGCGCTCTCGCCCGATTTGCCGGGGCAGGCTCAGTCCGGCGCGTCTTCGGACAAGAGCGTCAGGTTGATCACGCCGCCCAATGCCCCGCCGGCAATGGGGGCCACCCAAAAGAGCCAAAGCTGCTGCAGGGCCCAGCCATCGGCAAAGATCGCCACGGCGGTGGACCGTGCCGGATTGACCGAGGTGTTGGTGACCGGGATCGAGATCAGATGGATCAGCGTCAGGGCCAGGCCGATGGCAATGGGCGCAAAGCCGACCGGGGCACCGGTGCGCGTGGCGCCAAGGATAATGATCAGGAAAAAGGCGGTCAGCACCACCTCGATGACCAGGGCGGGCAGAAGAGCGTAGCCGCCCGGCGAATGCGCGCCATAGCCGTTCGAGGCAAAGCTGCCGACACCGGTGAAATCGGCCTTGCCCGACACGATCAGATAGAGCACCGCCGCCGCAGCGATGCCGCCCACGACCTGCGCCAGGATATAGGGCAGCACATTGGTCCAGCCGGTGCGCCCGGCCACGGCGAGCCCAATGGTCACGGCCGGGTTGAAATGCCCACCCGAGATCGAGCCCACCGTGTAGGCCATCGTCAGAACCGTGAGGCCGAAGGCCAGTGAAACGCCCAGGAGCCCGATGCCGACCTCTGGAAACGCGGCCGCCAGCACAGCGCTGCCGCAGCCCCCAAAAACAAGCCAGAAGGTGCCGAAAAACTCGGCTGCCAATTTCTGCATCATCTGAACTGTCTCCCCGTCGCGCCGACCTCTCATGCGTGTCGGTGCTTGTTTGCTTTTGCCTGGCTCTGCGACGCGCCAGCACCCAAACTCGGTCGGGACCGCCGCATATGCTTGCCGCGGACAGGGTGCACAGTAAAGTGTCATGCGGGGCGGCCCTGTGCAGGGCCGGGGCAGAATGCGCATCAAGGCCGCGGCAGACCGCCCGCTGACTGGCCAGGGAAAGACGACAGATGCAGGCACAGCGCGCGGTGATCTCCGGCCATCCCTTCCATTGCCTGCGCGCCGGGCCGGAGGCAGCCCAAGCGATTCTGTTTCTGCACGGGTTTCCGGAATATTCGGGGGCCTGGGCCGAGCTGATGGCGCGGCTTTCCCCGCGCTTCCTGTGCCTTGCCCCCGATCAGCGCGGTTATGGGCAAAGCTGGGCGCCGGCCGAGGTTGCCGCCTACAGCTTGCGGCGGCTGGTGGGCGACATGGCCGAGTTGATCGCGCCCCTGGGTCGAAAAGTGACGCTGGTCGGCCATGATTGGGGCGCGTCGGTGGCCTATGGTCTGGCGATCCAGCGGCCCGATCTGGTGGCGCGCTTGGTGATCATGAACGGCGTCCATCCGATCCCGTTTCAGCGCGCGCTGGCGGCGGGCGGGGCGCAGAGTGCGGCCTCCCAATACATTCACGCCCTGCGCGCGCCGGATGTGGAGGCGCGGCTGGCTGCGGATGGGCATGCACGGCTGCTGCGGGCGTTTTCGGCCGATATGGATATGACCTGGCTCACGGCCGAGCGGCTGACAGCCTATCGCACCGAATGGTCCCGGCCCGGGCGGCTCACCGGCATGGTCAACTGGTATCGCGCCTCGCCCCTGGTCATTGCCGCGCCCGGCACACCGCTGCCGCCCGAGCAGGTCCCTGCGCTGGACCCTGAGGCGCTGCGGGTGCGGGTGCCGCATCTCCTGATCTGGGGCAGCGACGACACCGCGCTTTTGCCCGAGGCCACGGCCGGTCTGGAGGATCTGTGCGACGATCTCACCCGTGTCGAGATCCCCGGGACCGATCACTGGCTGCATCATCAAAAGCCCGACATGGTGGCCGCGGCGATTGCCGAGTTTGCGGCGGCGGGGTGAGCGCAACCCCGGCGGATGCGCGGGCTGCGGGGCCGGGATTTGAGTATTTGGACCAAGAAGAAGATGCGGCGCGACGCCCACCCTCATCCACAATATGTTGAGGGTTCAGCTGTGAAGTGATCTAACGGAGGGAGAGCAGAAAGGCGCAGCATGGCAGGCAAATCGCAGGCACAGGATCTTTTTGAAACCGCCGGCAGCCCGGAAAGCTACAGCGCCGCCGATATCGAGGTGCTGGAGGGGCTGGAGCCGGTGCGCAAGCGGCCCGGCATGTATGTCGGCGGCACCGATGAGCGGGCGCTGCACCATCTGGTGGCCGAAATTCTCGACAATGCGATGGATGAGGCGGTGGCCGGCCATGCCAGCCGCATCGAGATGGAGCTGCATGGCGACGGGTCGGTCACCATCCGCGACAATGGCCGCGGCATTCCGGTGGACCCGCACCCGAAATTTCCCGACCGCTCGGCGCTGGAGGTGATCCTGTGCACGCTGCATGCGGGCGGGAAGTTTTCCGGCAAGGCTTACCAGACCTCGGGCGGGCTGCACGGGGTCGGCGCCTCGGTCGTCAATGCGCTCTCGTCGCAGATGGCGGTGGAGGTCGCGCGCGAAAAGACGCTCTGGCGTCAGGTCTTTGCACGCGGCATCCCGCAAGGCCCGCTGGCGCGCGTGGGCCCGGCTCCGAACCGGCGCGGCACCACCATCACCTTCCTGCCCGATGCCGAGATCTTTGGCGCCGCCGCCCGGCTGAAACCCGCGCGGATGATGAAGATGGCCCGGTCCAAGGCCTATCTCTTCTCGGGGGTCGAGATCCGCTGGCGCTGCGACCCGGCGCTGCTGGCCGAGAAGGACGACACCCCGGCCGAGGCGGTGTTCCATTTTCCCGGCGGGCTGGCCGATTACCTCGCCGAAAGCCTGGCCGGGGCCGCCACCTGCACCGAGGCGCCCTTTGCCGGCAAGGTCGGCTTTGCCGAAAAATTCGGCGACGGCACGCCGGGATCGGTCGAATGGGCGATCCAGTGGACCCCCAACACCGACGGGTTCGTCTCCTCCTATTGCAACACCGTGCCCACACCGCAGGGCGGCACCCATGAAAGCGGCTTTTGGGCCGCGATCCTGCGCGGCATTCGCGACCATGGCGCGCGGGTGGGGCTGCGCAAGGCCGAGGCGATCAGCCGCGACGATCTTGCCGGCGGCGCCTGCGCGATGATCTCGGTTTTCATCCGCGAGCCGGAATTCGTCGGCCAGACCAAGGACCGGCTTGCCACCCAGGATGCCCAGCGCCTGGTCGAACAGGCGGTGCGCGACCGCTTCGACAATTGGCTGGCGGGCGATCCCAAGGCGGCGGGGGCGATCCTCGACTATCTGGTGCTGCGCGCCGAAGAGCGGCTGGCGCGCCGGGCCGAGCGCGAGACGGCCCGCAAATCGGCGACCAAAAAGCTGCGCCTGCCCGGCAAGCTGGCCGATTGCACCCGGGCGGCGCGCGACGGCACCGAGATTTTTCTGGTCGAGGGCGACAGCGCCGGCGGCTCGGCCAAACAG
>JBCDDO010000344.1:0-3665 GCA_039180245.1 Pseudomonadota bacterium
CGCTCTATGCCGCGCATGGCGAGCAGGTGATCGCGCTGCCCCCGGGGGCGCGGGTGCTCAGCCGCAGCGCCGACTGCCCCGTCGGCATGTTCGGCATCGCCCGCCACATCCTGGCCACAGAGCATCACCCGGAGATGTATCCCGCCTTCATGGCAGGCCTTGCCCGCCTGCTTGGCGACCGGCTGCCCGATGCCGTGCAGCAACGCGCACGCGCCGAGGCGGGGCTGCCCACTGACGGCCGCATCTTTGCGCAATGGGCGATCCGCTTTTTCGAGGCCGCGCAGGCCGCCAGCTGACACGGGCCATGCGCTGGGGCGGCAGTTTTCGCTGGCGCCGCGTGACCGTCCGGTCGGCCCCGCGGCGTTAGACCGGCGTGTCGAGCATGGCCAGAAGGTCATAGGCAGTGGCGCTGTCGAACTGCACATGCGCGGTCATCAGCGCATCCGCCCGCTCCGCGTCGCCGTCCAAAACTGCCGCTGCGATGGCCTCATGATCGGAAATCGATGCGCTGATCGCCCCGCGCAGCCGATAGCGCACGCGGTAATAGGCCATCAGCCGCCGGGCATTCATCTTGATGTGCGAGAGCAGAACCGGATTGGCCGCAGCCAGTGCCACAGCGGCGTGAAACTCCATGTTGAGCGCGTAATAGGCGTCGCCCTCCGCCTCACCGTGGCGGGCGTGATGCGCAGTGCAGGCGGCAAGCGTTCTTTCGATCGCCTGCGCACCGGCCGGGCTGAGCCGACGCGCAGCAAGTCCGGCTGCCTGGCCCTCAAGCCGGGCATGCACTTCGAGGATGGCCAGAAACTCCTCCAGCGTCGGGCGAAACACCACGGCACCGCCACGCGGCCGGCGCAGCAAGATGCCCCAGGCCTCCAGCCGCAGCACCGCCTCGCGCACCGGCGTGCGCGACACCGCAAAACGCGCGGCCAGCGCCGCCTCGTCCAATCTGTCGCCGGGATTGAGCGCGCCGGCATCGATCTGGGCCAGCAGCGTGTCCACAATGGTCTCGGTCTGGCTCGGCATCTGCCTTTCCTCTATCGGCCGTGCGAAGGCGCGCGCGGCCTGCGACAGGCACCTCTGTGGCGTGCAAGGCAGGTGGCCTGCAACCGTTTGCGCTTAACATGTGACGCGCGACACTGCGCAAACGCGCAAGATGCGCAAGGCTCACCTCCATCGGATGCCGTTCGGCATCCTGTGAAGATCGTTGTACCGTTGCTTGTTCGGAGTGTCCCATGTCCAGCGTTGCCCATACGCTCGATGTCCCCCAAAACCCCACCCAACCCGATGCCGAGGCCGCCTATGCGCCGGGTATCCTCGCCGCCATGGCCCGTCCCTTTGAGGTTCTGGTCTGGTTGCCGTTTCTGGCCGGCATGGTCGAGTTTGTGCTGAGCGGTCAGATGCCGGTGCTCTTCATGGCCGTCACCGCGATGGTTGCCTTTCTGGGCGAATGCATCGGCACCCGACAGACCGCTGCCGACAGCGCCGGGCCCAGCTGATCTACGCAAGCGGCGCGGCGAACTCCGCGCGCAGCGCGGCACCATCCGCATCACGCGCCGGCACCGGCCCATACCCGTCTCGCAGCAGCGGCGGGGCGGGAAGTGCCACGGGACCGCCCTCGGTCTCGACCAGGACGCGCCGCAGATGCGGATGCGCCGACAGCCCGGCCAGGTCATTGACCTCGGCACAGGCGATCTGGGCGGCATCAAGCAGGGCCAGCAGCTCCGCCCGGTCGCGCGCGGCAAAGGCAGCGGCCACTGCCGCATCGGTCTCGGCACGGGCGGCCACCCGGTCGACATTGCGCGCAAACCGCGGATCGCGGGCAAGCCCCGGCCGGCTCAGCACGGTCTCGGCCAGCACCGTCCATTCGCGGTCGGATTGAACCGAGATGAGCACATCCGCGCCGTCACGGGTGCGAAACACCCCATAGGGGGCGATGGAGGGATGGGCGAGGCCCAGCCGCGCCGGTGTTTGCCCACCCTCATGCTGGATCAGCGGCACGGCCATCCAATCGGCGATCACATCGAACATCGACAGGCGGATATCGGCGCCGCTGCCGGAGATGCCGCGGGCGATCAACGCCTCCAGCACCGCCTGATAGGCCGCATTGCCCGTGGCAATATCCACGATCGACACCCCCACCCGGGCCGGCTGATCGGGCCCGCCGGTGATGCTGGCCAACCCCGCTTCGGCCTGGATCAACAGATCATAGGCCTTACGCCCGGCCAGCGGGCCGGTTTCGCCATAGCCCGAGATCGACACCATGATGAGCCGCGGATGCGCCTGTGCCAGCCCGGCCCGGTCAAGACCCAACCGGTCGAGCGCACCGGGTTTGAGGTTTTGGATGAACACATCGGCGGCCGCGATCATCCGGCCCAGCAGCGCCCGGTCTTCGCCCATGCGCAGATCCAGGCAGATCGACTGCTTGCCGCGGTTGAGCCAGACAAAATAGCTCGACTGACCTGCCGCCGTGCCGTCATAGCCGCGCGCGAAATCGCCCTCGGGCCGTTCGACCTTGATCACCCGCGCGCCGGCATCGGCCAGCCGGAGCGAGCACATGGGGGCGGCCACCGCCTGTTCCAGCGTCACCACCAACAGCCCGTCCAACGCACCCATCAGCGCCGCCCGGCCTTGCTCAACGCCTTGAGCAGGGCCTGATCCAGCGCCTGAAGGAACCGCGCCCGGTCGGTCTTTGAAAAAGCCGGCGCCCCGCCGCGAAAGAACGGATCGGCCGCGCGGATGTCGCCCATCAAATCGCGCGTTGCCAGACGCGGGCCGATATTGGTCGCGCTCAACACCTCGCCATTGTGCTGAAGCACCGCCGCCCCGGCCGTCAGGCAGCGATCGGCAAGCGGCAAATCGCCGGTCACCACCACATCATACGGCCCGCATTGCGCGGCAATCCAGCGATCGGCGGCATCCGGCCCCTCATCGACGATCTTGAGGGTGACCAGCGGGTTGCGCGACGGCCGGATGCCGCCATTGCACACCAGCAGCATCGGCACCTTGTGGCGGGTGGCCACCGTCTCGGCCTCGGCCTTGACCGGACAGGCATCGGCATCGATGTAAAGCGTGGTCACGCCGCGTCTCCCCGCGCCCCTAACTGCGCCAAAAGCGCGCTCTAATAGCTGCGCGGCAGGCCAAGCACATGTTGCGCAAGATAGGCAAGGATCATGTTGGTGGAGATCGGCGCAACCTGATAAAGCCGGGTCTCGCGGAATTTGCGCTCCACATCATATTCCTCGGCAAAGCCGAACCCGCCATGGGTCTGCACGCACATATCCGCCGCAGCCCAGGAGGCATCGGCGGCCAGCAGCTTGGCGATGTTCGCCTCTTCGCCCGCGGTCTCTCCCGCATCATAAAGCTCGGCCGCGCGATGGACCATCAGCTCGGCCGCGCGCATCTGGGCATAGGCGCGGGCGATGGGAAACTGCACGCCCTGATTGGCCCCGATCGGCCGGCCGAAAAGGGCGCGGTCGTTCGCATAGGCACCGGCCCGCGCGATGAACCATTTCGCATCGCCGATGCATTCGGCCGCAATCAGGATCCGCTCGGCATTCATGCCCGACAGGATGTAGCGGAACCCGCGGCCTTCCTCGCCGATCAGCGCCGCGGCCGGCACCTCCATATTGTCGAAGAAAAGCTCGGTGGTGGCGTGGTTCATCATC
>JBCDDO010000345.1:0-3657 GCA_039180245.1 Pseudomonadota bacterium
ATGCTCGGCGCGGGTGAAGGCCTCGTCGCGCGCGATCGTGAGGTCTTTGACCGTCACATCGTTCTGCTGGTCGATGAAGGCCGGCCCATCGGCGCCCACGTGCCAAAACGGGGTGAGGCTGCCGGGAGTGTCTTCGGCCGCCACGCCGCAGGCCGAAGACACACCCGGCAGCCTCACCCCGTTTTGGCATGTGGGCGCCGACGGGCCGGCCTTCATCGACCAGCAGAACGATGTGACGGTCAAAGACCTCACGATCGCGCGTGACGAGGCCTTCACCCGCGGCGAGCATTTCAAGCGCTACACCACGCTGGGGATGGCCACCGACCAGGGCAAGACCGGCAATGTGCTGGGCCTTGCGATCATGGGCGAACTCACCGGTCGAGCGCCGGGCGAGGTCGGCACCACCACCTTCCGCCCGCCCTACACCCCGGTGACGCTGGCAGCCTTTGCCGGGCGGCATCGCGGCCGGGCCTTCCAGCCGATCCGCCACACCCCCTCCCACAAAGCGTCCGAAGAAATGAACGCTTCATGGCTCGAAGCCGGGCTCTGGCTGCGCCCCGGCTGGTTCCCGCGCGCGGGCGAGACCACATGGCGCCAATCCTGCGACCGGGAAACCGGCTATGTGCGCGGCAGCGTCGGCGTGGCCGATGTGACCACCTTGGGCAAGATCGACATCCAAGGCCCCGATGCCGGCGTGTTTCTCGACCGGCTTTACACCGGCACCTTCTCCACCCTCAAACCGGGTCGGGTCAAATACGGGCTGATGTTGCGCGAGGACGGGTTTGTCTTCGATGACGGCACCACCGCCTGCCTTGCGCCCGGGCATTACCTGATGACGACGACCACGGCGAATGCGGTCAACGTCATGCGGCATATGGAGTTCTGCCATCAATGCCTCTGGCCCGGGCTCGATCTGCGCTTTGCTTCGGTCACCGAGCATTGGGCGCAGTTTGCCGTGGCCGGCCCCAAGGCGCGGACATTGCTTGCTGAAATCGTCGCCGACGACATCACCGATGACGCTCTACCCTTCATGGGCGTGATGCCGGTGGCACTCGGCGGGGTCGCAGGCCGGCTCTTTCGCATCTCGTTCTCCGGCGAGCTTGCCTATGAGATCGCTGTCCCCACCCGCTGGGGCGATGGGCTTTTCCGCGCGCTGGTCGCCCGGGCCGAGGCGCTTGGCGGCGGCGCCTATGGGATGGAGGCACTCAATGTGCTGCGCGTCGAAAAGGGTCATGTCACCGGGGCCGAACTGCATGGCCGCACCACCGGCTTCGATTGCGGCTTTGCCAAGATGATGTCGCGCAAGAAGGACTATATCGGCAAGGCGATGGCCGGCCGGCCTGGGCTTTTGGAGGATCGCGAGCAGCTTGTCGGGCTGCGCCCCGCCGAGGGCACCCAAAAAATCGCCGCCGGCGCGAAACTGATCACGCGTGGTACGGCTGCGCGGGCGACCAATGACCAAGGCTACGTCACCTCGGTGTGTTTTTCGCCAAGCCTCAACAGCATGATCGGACTGGGCTTTGTCAAAAACGGCCGCGACAGGATGGGCGAGATCCTCAGCATTGCAGACCCGGTGCGCAACGCCGCGGGCCATGTCGAGATTTGCAGCCCGCATTTTGTCGATCCGGCGGGAGAGCGGCTTTATGGCTGACCTCACACTCACCCCGACCGGGCCCTTTGCAGGGCTGGACCTGCCCGTTTCCACGGGCGCCTGCACGCTCAGCGCGGCGACCCTGGATGTCGCGCTCTCGATCATGCCGTTCCGCGGCCAGGATGCGGCGGTGGCCGCCGCCTTGGGCGCAGCCCTGCCCGCGCCGGGCGCGATGGTGGCAAGCCCCGCAGGCCGGCTGCTTTGGGCGGGGCTCGACAGCTATACGCTCCTTGGCCCGGCGCCCGATCTGCCCGGTGCGGCGGTGGTCGACATTTCCGACAGCCTCGCGGGGCTTTTGATCGCCGGTGACGGCGCGCGTGCCGTGCTTGCCCGGCTCTGCCCGCTCGATCTGCATCCCCAGACTTTCGCGCTGAACGCAACCGCACGATCCGAGCTTGCCCATATCGCCGCCCAGATCTCGCGCATTGAGGCCGGGTTTGAGATCCTCGCGGCCCGCTCGATGGCAGAGAGCCTTTTGCATGAGATCACGGCGGCGATGATCAGCGTTGCGGCGCAAAGCTGATGTTATGCATTTGGAAATGACGCCAAGGTGAAACAGTGGCCTCGGAATCGTCACGATTCGTCGGCACTGTCACCGCGTCGGAGGTGGCGCGAGGGGACGCCCACCTGACCAATCACATGTGAGAGCCGTTCAATGCCTGTCGTCACCGACTACACCGCGTTGTTGTCCGATTACACATGGCACTTCGATCAGACGATCACGCGCACGCCGGTCTTTGTCACCTACACGTTCTTGGAGACAAACCAGCTGCCGAGCCTTGCGCAGTATGAGCCCTTCGACAATGACGGCTACATCACCTTCAATGCAGGGCAGCGCGCCGCATTTCGCCAGGTCGTCGACCGAATGGAAGCCGTGTCGGGCATCCGCTTTGTCGAGGTCGAAAACCCCGCCGATGCCCAGATCGAGGTGATGCGCACGACCGGCTCGGTCTGGGCGGGCTGGGCCAGCTACCCCTTCGAACTTGGCAGCCGCATTGTCATCGACGCCGAAGGCAGCTTTGCGCCGGGCACCTATGCCTTTGAAACGATGCTGCACGAGCTTGGCCATGCCGTCGGCCTGGAGCATCCGTTCGAGGGCGAGAACACGCTGCCGCCATCGCTGGACAATGAGAACAACACACTGATGTCCTACACCTCCAACGGGGTGGCGGACACGGCCTATAAGAGCCTCGATGTGCAGGCCTTGCGCTATTATTACGGGCCGCAAAATGCGGTGCCAGCGAATTGGAGCATCAGCTGGCTGTCAGGTCTCGACCGGATCCAGATCGTGGGCACCAGCGGTTCGGACGATCTTTTTGGCGATGCCAGTGGCAACAATCTGATCGGGGCGGCCGGAAATGACACCATCACCGGCTCGACGGGCGATGACAGCCTGTTCGGCGGTGCCGGCGTCGATCTTCTGATCGGGGGCGGCGGCACCGACTATATCTCGGGCGGCGCGCAGAATGACCGCTTCCTGCTCACCGATATCAGCGCGTTTGCCAGCCGCCTTTACGGCGATGATGGCGACGATCGGTTCGATGTTGCCTTGCTTGGCGCGACTGTGTCGGGCGGCGCGGGCTATGACACGGTGTTTCTGACCGAGGCGGGCATCGCGGCCTTCACCGACAACGCTGCCGGCTTCGACGCGCTTCTGATGACAGGGGTGGAGCGGGTGGTTGCCTCGCGCTTTGGCAACACCATCACCGGCAGCAATGCCGAGACCTTCCTGCAGGGCGGTGCGCGCGCCGACAGCTTTGAGGGCGGCGGTGGCGATGACCGTCTGCGCGGGCTGGGCGGGTCCGATCGGCTGGATGGCGGCACTGGCGCCGATTTCATCACTGGCGATGCCGGCAACGATATCGTCATCGGAGGCGCAGGTGACGATCTCATTCGCGGTGGCGTCGGCCGCGACCTCCTCCAGGGCGATGCCGGGGTCGATCGCATCTTCGGCGATGCGGGAGTGGATCTGATCTATGGTGGGGCGGGCAACGACCTGATCTTGG
>JBCDDO010000346.1:0-3641 GCA_039180245.1 Pseudomonadota bacterium
TCATCGTCCGCCGCCAGGCCACGGCCGAAACCGGCGATATTGTCGTGGCCCTGATCGAGGGCCATGAGGCAACGCTCAAACGGCTGCGCAAGCGCGGCGGGGCAGTGGCGCTGGAGGCCGCGAATCCGGCCTATGAAACCCGCGTCCTGGGCGCCGATCAGGTGGAAATCCAGGGCAAGATGGTGGGCCTGATCCGCACTTACTGACCCCCGCATCTACTGGCACCCGCACCTGCTGACCCCCGGACCTGCTGACACCCGCACCTGCTGACACCCGCGCGCCCGGCGGCGATCATCGGCTCGTCCGGCGGCGACATGCCAGGCGTCAAAATCCGCCCCGGTGCGGGCGCCCCGGAGACGCGATCCAAACCCTCAGGATATCATGGATGCCGTTGCGCTCCGCACCGCGTCTTCTTCTTGGCACAAATACTCAAATCCCGGCCCCGCAACCCACCCAACGCCCGGGGGCGCGCGCACCCCGCCGCCCCAGATCGGGCACTCCACGTCGCCATGATGTCGCGCGTTTGGTGATGCAGCCAGGGATCGGTGCGGGGGATCTCCATCCATGAAAAAGCAGCGCTGGTTCGATCTGCCCGCCAGCTTCATGCTCGGTGACGGCGCGCGCGCCGATCTCACAAAGCCACCATGCCACGGGTTAACAGCGTTGGAGACGGCGCAGCAGATGGGCGCGGCAGATAACCGTGCGACCCCCCTATCGGGCAACGGCGCCGCAGATGACCCTGCACCCCCCCGATCGGGCGACCGCGCGGCAAAGGCGATGGCCTGCGGCCTTACGAGCGTCACCCGCCAGCGCCGCTCCAAATCCGCCGCGTCACGCGCAGCGCGTGTTGGAACTCCGGCCCGTCAGGGCCCAAGCGCACCGCAATCGCACCGCTGGACAGCACATCGCGGGTGATCGCATGACAGGTGCCCTTTGGCGCCGCAGAGAGGTTCGGTGCGATCAGCAAAACCCGCTCGGTGCACAGCGACGCGGCAAGATCGGCCACCTTTCGCCCGGTCAAGAGCTCGACCCGCCAGGCGCCAAGCACACCGGTGGCGCGGTGGCGCTCCCGCATGAGCCCGGGCCGCAGCGCAGCCTCGGCGAGGGGGGCCGGGTCGCCATCGGCCTCCAGCCACTGACCCACCGCCCAACGCTCGCGCGTGCCGACAAACACCGCCCGCCCCTGGGGCCCCATCAGCCCGATCTGTCGGCCCGACGCGGTGATCAAGAGCTCCGGCCGCGGCGGTGCGGCCGACCACCAGATCAGGCCGGCAAGGATCGCCACCGCGCCCAAAACCCGCCAGCGGCTCTTCCACAGGCACAGCCACAACCCGCCCAGCGCCAGCGGCACAAGCACCGCGACGCCGGGTTCGGCGACATGCCGGACCGCCCCGTCGAGCCCGGCAAAAAACCGCGCAATCGCCAGGACCCAGCCGATCCCCTCACCCATCAGCCAAAGCGCCGGCCCCTCCAACCCGATCAAGCTGAGCGGCGCGGCCAGCGCGCCGGCCGGCATGATCAACAGCCCCATCAGCGGCACCGCGACAAGATTGGCCGGCAGCCCGTAGACCGCGGTTTGATGAAAGGTCGCGGCCGAAATCGGGGCCGTTGCCAACCCCGCCACGAAGGAGGTGATGCACAAGGTCGCCGCCCCGCGCAGCAGACCGCGCCCCGCCGGCGACCAGCGCTGGCCGCGCAGCGCCTCATAGGCAGCGACCAGCGCGGTGGTGGCCGCAAAGCTCATCTGAAACCCGACCTCGACCAGGCTTTCAGGCGTGGCGATCAGGATAAGCGTCGCGGCCAGCGCGACCGAGCGCATCGAAATCGCCGGCCGGTCGACCAGCACGGCAATGAACACCACCAGCACCATGATGAAGCTGCGCTGCGTGGCCACCGCGCCGCCCGACAGCAGCAGATAGGCAAGGCCGGCGGCGATGGCGCCCAGCGCGGCGGCCCGCTTGACCGGCAAGCTGCGCGCCAAAGGCGGGATCAGCGCCAGGATCAGACGCAGACCGACAAAGACAAAGCCGGTGAGCAGCCCCATATGCAGACCGGAAATCGCCAGCAGATGGGCCAGGTTGGACTGGCGCAGCGCCTCGATCGCCGCCTCCGGCAGACCCACCCGATCGCCCACCAGAATGGCCGCGGCAAAGCTGCCGGTCTCATCGGGCAAGGCCGCGCGCAACCGCTCCGACAGCCGCACGCGCCAGCCGGCCAGCGCCAGCCGCGCCCGGTCGATCCAGCCGGTTTCGGCCTGGGGCGCAATCGTCAGCACCCGTCCCCGCGCCAGCCCGATCGCGCCCAGCCGATCAAACCAGGCCATGCGGCGAAAATCGAACCCGCCGGGCTCGACCGGCCCCGATGGCGGCGCCAGCCTTGCATGCAGCATCACCCGCTGACCGGGCGGAAACCGCCGCGCGGCATCCTCGGGCAGCAGCGTCACCCGCAGCCGCGCCGGCCAGGCCGCCGCGGGCAGCCCGTGCAGCCGCACCCGGTCGAGCAAAAGCCGCCGATGCCCGGCTTGCGAGCGGGTGATCTCGCGCACCCGCCCCTCCAGCGTCAGCTCAACCGGGGCCGCCAGAACCGGGGCGGCCACCAGATGCGCACGGGCCAGCGCCCCCGAATAGCCGGTTGCAATCAGCATCAGCGCCAGCGCGGCATAGCGCCAGGGCAGGCGCCGCACCGTCAGGGCAAGCAGGGCCGAGAGCGGCAGCGCCGCCACGCTCCAAACCGGCGGCTCGACCGCCAGCGCGAAATAGACCGCGATCCCGCAGCCCAGCAGCACCGGCCCCCACAGGACAAGCTGCAGCCGCTCGGTGCTCAGGATCCGGTCCAAAGCCTCGATCCCCCGCCCACGCATCCGACTTGTTCTCTGTCCCCGAACCGGTCCATAACCGGGCGCCAGATGAACCTCCGGAGGGTTAACCGAGGATGAACGAAGCCACCGGGGTCGTCACCCGCTTTGCCCCGTCACCGACCGGGTTCCTGCATATCGGCGGGGCACGAACCGCGTTGTTCAATTGGCTTTTTGCCCGCCATCATGGCGGCCGCTTCCTGCTGCGCATCGAAGACACCGACCGCGCCCGCTCCACGCCCGAGGCGACCGAGGCGATCCTGACCGGGCTGCGCTGGCTAGAGCTTGAGTGGGACGGCGAGGCGGTCAGCCAGGTCTCGCGCATCGACCGGCACCGCGCGGTGGTCGACCAGATGCTGGAAAACGGCACCGCCTATCGCTGTTTTGCCACCAAGGCGGAGATCGACAGCTTTCGCGAGGCCGAGCGCGCCGCGGGCCGGCCGCCGCTCTTCCGCTCGCCCTGGCGCGACCCGAAAGGCCCGCTGCCCGATGCGCCGTTCTCGGTCAGGCTGCGTGCCCCGCGCGAGGGCGAGACCGCCATCGAAGATGCGGTGCAGGGCCCGATCACCTGGCAGAACGCAACCCTCGACGATCTGATCCTGCTGCGCTCGGACGGGGTGCCCACCTATATGCTCGCGGTCGTTGTCGACGATCACGATATGGGCGTCACCCATGTGATCCGCGGCGACGACCATCTCACCAATGCCGCGCGCCAGGCGCTGATCTATGCCGCGGCCGGGTGGGACCTGCCGGTCTTTGCCCATATCCCGCTGATCCATGGGCCCGA
>JBCDDO010000347.1:0-3625 GCA_039180245.1 Pseudomonadota bacterium
CAAGGGACCGTCCTGGCCGGGACGGAGCACAAAACAGGGGGGCCTCATGCGCGCCACGCCGCTCTTGCGGGTCGAGGGTCTGGCGATTGCCTTTGGCAGCGGCGACGCCGCGCAAGAGGTTGTGCATGATGTGGATTTTGCCCTGCGGCGCGGCGAAACGCTGGCGATTGTGGGCGAATCGGGGTCGGGCAAGACGGTCACCGGAAAATCGCTGATGCGGATCCTGCCTCGCCCGGCCCGGATCACCGCCGGCACGGCCCATCTGGCCACCTCTGAGGCGCGCAAGCCGGTGGATCTCTTTGCGCTCAGCGAGCGGGAGATGCGGCGCATTCGGGGTGGCCGCGCGGCCATGATCTTTCAAGAGCCGATGAGCTCGCTCTCGGCGCTGCACACAATCGGCAATCAGGTGGCGGAATCGCTGGGCCTGCACAAGGGTCTGACCGGTGCTGCGGCCAAGCGCGCCTGTCTGGACGTGTTCGTGGAGGTGGGGTTTCCCGACCCCGAACGCGCCTTTGCCGCCTATCCTTTCGAGCTGTCGGGTGGCTTGCGCCAACGCGCGATGATCGCCATGGCGATGGTCTGCAAGCCCGACCTCTTGATCGCCGATGAGCCCACAACCGCGCTCGATGTGACGACCCAGGCCATGGTGCTCGACCTGATGAAGCGGCTTCAGGCCGAACATGGCATGTCGATGATCATGATCACCCATGATCTGGGCGTGGTCGCGAACATGGCCGATACGGTGCTGGTGATGAAACGCGGTTCGGTGGTCGAAAGCGGGCCGACCCGGGCGGTGCTGACCGCGCCGGGCCATGGCTACACCCGCGCGCTGATCGCTGCAGCCCCCGACATTCCCGATGAGATGTCTGGGCCGAGCGACCGGGTCAAGGACCCGATCCTCTGGGCGCGGAGCCTCTCCAAAACCTTTGCGGGGCGCACCAGCTTCATGGGCACGACCACGCCGGGCGTGAAGGCGGTGCGCGATGTCGAGCTTGCGGTGGGCCGGGGCGAGACAGTTGCCGTGGTCGGCGAGAGCGGCTCGGGCAAATCGACCGTGGCGCGGCTTTTGTTGCGGGCCGAGGATCCCGATGAGGGCGCAGAGATCGGGTTTTGCGGTGCGGATGGGCAGAGCTTTGACGTCGCCAAGATGGACCGGACGGCGCTGAAGGCGTTTCGCCGCAAGGTGCAGATCGTCTTTCAGGACCCGTTTTCCTCGCTCAGCCCGCGGATGTCGGTGCTCGACATTCTGACCGAACCGCTGCGGGTGCACGGGCTGGGCACCTGGCGCGAGCAGCGCGATCGGGCGGCCGAGCTGATGTCCAAGGTCGGGCTCTCGTCGGCGCATCTGGGCCGTTTCCCGCATGCCTTTTCCGGCGGCCAGCGGCAGCGGATCTGCATAGCCCGGGCGCTGGCGTTGCAGCCTGAGATGATCGTGTGCGACGAGCCCACCTCGGCGCTCGATGTGTCGGTTCAGGCGCAGGTTCTGGAGCTTTTGCGCGACCTGCGCGACGAGATGGGGCTGAGCTATCTCTTCATCAGCCATGACCTGACCGTGGTTGCCGAGATCGCCGATCGCGTGGCGGTGATGCGCCGGGGCCGGATCGTCGAAACCGCACCCGCAGCGCAGCTCTTCGCCAATCCCCGCCACCCCTACACAAAGGCGCTGATTGCCGCCTCGCCCGAGCCCGATCTCAATCATCGGCTCGATCTGGCGGCAGTTGCGCGCGGTGCGGGCCAGCCCAGCAGCTGGCCCGACCCATTTCGCTATACCGGCGAGGATGCGCCGGGATTGTTGGAAGTCGAACCGGGACACTTCGTACGATGCGCAGCCTGACCGTTTGTTTCTTACTGTGCCTGATGGGCTTTGCCGCGGCCGCGCCAACGCGGGCCGAAGCACCCCTTCTGGCCGATCGCGTGTCGGCGGGCGAGATGCCGCCGATGACCGACCGGCTGCCGGCCGAACCGCTGGTCGTCGATCTGGCCCTGAAAGGGCGCGAGCCGGGCCGCCATGGCGGCACCTTACGCATGTTCATCACCAAGCCGCGCGACATCCGCTACATGACCGTTTACGGCTATGCGCGGCTGGTCGGCTACACCGACAGCTATGATCTTGCACCCGACATTCTGCGCGCGGTCGATATCGAAGAGGCGCGCATTTTCACCTTCCATCTGCGCAAGGGGCACCGCTGGTCGGATGGGCACCCCTTCACCACCGAGGATTTTCGCTATTGGTGGGAGGATATCGCAACCAATTCGGATCTTGCCCCCTCCGGGCTGCCGCGTGCGATGCTGGCGGATGGGCAGCCGCCCGAGGTGACGGTGATCGACGCCCACACCATCCGTTATGAATGGCCCGTCGCACATCCGCTGTTTTTGACCTCGCTGGCCTCGGCCAGGCCGCCCTTCATCTATCGCCCTGCGCATTACATGAAAAAGTTCCACGCCGATCACGCCGATCCCGAGGCGCTGGCCGAGCTGATTGCCGATGCCAAGGCGCGCAACTGGGCGGCGCTGCACAATGCGCGCGACAACATGTACAGATTCGACAATCCCGATCTGCCCAGCTTGCAGCCCTGGATCTCGATCACCGAGAAGAACGCGCAGGGCTACGATCTCGTCCGCAACCCCTATTTTCACCGTGTCGACAGCAATGGGCTGCAGCTTCCCTATATCGACCGGGTCGAGCTGACCATTGCGGCCGGTGGGCTGATCCCGCAGAAAATCGGGCTGGGCGAGGTCGATTTGCAGATCCGCTCGCTCACCTTTTCGGACGCGCCGGTGCTCAAGCAATCGGAAGCGCAGGGCGGATACACCACCTATCTGTGGGTGAATGGGGCCGCCGCCGACATCGCCTTGTTTCCCAATCAGAACTATGTCGATCCCGATTTCCGGGCGCTGTTTCAGGATGCCAGTTTCCGGCGCGCGCTCAGCCTGGGGGTCAATCGCAAAACCATCAACCGCACCCTGTTCTTTGGCTTGGCCAAAGAGACCGGCATCGCGCCGCTGGAGGGCTCGCCCTTTTACACCGATGCGCTGTCCTCCTCTTATGCGCAGCACGATCCGGCCACGGCGAATGAGCTCTTGGATGCGCTGGGGCTTGACGGGCGCGACGGCGATGGCACGCGCATTCTGCACAATGGGCGGCGGTTGGAGATCGTGGTCGAAACGGCCGGTGAGCGGCCCGAGGTCGCCGATGCGCTGGAGCTTCTGGCCGAGATGTGGGCCGAAATCGGCGTGAAGCTCGTCTACCGCCCGCTCGACCGCGATATTCTGCGCAACAAGGTCTATTCGGGCGAATCGATGATGCCGGTCTGGTATGGCTGGAACAACGGGGTGCCGACCCCGAACGCGCCGCCACGCGACCTGGCCCCGGTGGATCAGACGCAGTTCAGCTGGCCGATGTGGGGCCAGCATTACCAAACCAAGGGTCTGGCCGGCGAAGCCCCCGAAACCGCCGAGGCGCTGCGCCTGCTGGAGCTCTACGAGGCCTGGCTGGCAGCCGTTGACAGCGAGGCCCGTGCCGCAATCTGGCAGGAGATGCTGGCCATCCATGCCGACCAGGTCTTTGGCATTGGCCTGGTCAGCGCAGCCCCGCAACCGCTGATCGCCTCAAACCGGCTGCGCA
>JBCDDO010000348.1:0-3614 GCA_039180245.1 Pseudomonadota bacterium
CGCCACCACGGTTTCGCCGAGCCTTGCGACATAGGCCGCATCAGCCGCCGAAACCGTGGCGCTATGCATCGCTACCGACACAGCAGCTTCACAGCGGCAGGGTGTAGCCGGTCTTCACCGTGGTGTAGAACTCGGCGGCGTAGCGGCCCTGTTCGCGGGGCCCGACGCTGGAGCCCTTTCGACCGCCGAAGGCGACGTGGTAATCGACCCCGGCGGTGGGCAGGTTGACCATCACCATGCCGGCCTGGGCGCGGCGCTTGAAATCGGCGGCATGGGCCAGGCTGGTCGTGCAGATCCCCGCGGTCAGACCGAATTCGGTGTCATTGGCGAGCTCCAGCGCCTCCTCATAATCGCGCGCCCGGAGGACCGAGGCGACGGGGCCGAACACCTCCTCGCGGTTGATGCGCATGGCCGGGCTGGTGTCGGTGAAGAGCGCAGGGGAGAGAAAATGCCCCTCGGTGTCGCGCCGCACCCGCTCGCCGCCGGCGCGCAGATTGCCGCCCTCGGCCCGCGCAATGTCGATATAAGCCATGTCCTGGGCAAGCTGGTCGGCGCTGACCACCGGGCCGATCTCGGTCTCCTCGGCCAGCGCATGGCCCACGCGCAGCGCGCGCATCCGCTCAACCAGCGCTTCGACGAACCGGTTGTGGATGCCGTCGGTCACAATCAGGCGCGAAGACGCCGTGCAGCGCTGACCGGTGGCAAAGAAGGCACCGTCCAGGGCCGCGCCGACAGCCGTATCGAGATCGGCATCGTCGAGCACCACCAGCGGGTTCTTTCCGCCCATCTCAAGCTGAAACCGCCGGCCCAGCCGGGCGCTGGCCTCGGCCACCCGCGCACCGATGGCCTGCGAGCCGGTGAAGCTCACAGCATCGATCTCGGCCGCCTCTAGCATCTCCTGGCCTGCAACGGCGCCGCGTCCGGTGACAAGGTTGAGCGCCCCGGGCGGCAGGCCCGCCCGGATCAGGATATCGGCAAGGGCCCAGGCGCAGCCGGGCACCAGCTCGGCCGGTTTGAAGACAACCGTGTTGCCATGCGCAAGGGCGGGCGCGATCTTCCAGGCCGGGATGGCCAGGGGAAAGTTCCAGGGCGTGATCAGCCCCACCACGCCCACCGGCTCGCGCGTCATCTCGACCGTGACGCCGGGCCGGACCGAGGGGGTGACCTCACCGCTTTGGCGCAGCGCCTCGCCGGCAAAAAACAACAGGATGTTGGCCGCCCGCCCGGCCTCGGCGATGCCTTCGCGCAAGGGCTTGCCCTCTTCACGGGAGAGAAGCTCGCCAAGCTCCCGGCTTCGGGCGCGCAGCTCCATGCCGGCGGTCAGCAGAATGTCATGGCGGGTTTGCGGGGTGGTTGCAGCCCAGCCTGGCCAGGCCGCGCGCGCGGCGGCGATGGCGGTTTGGGTTTCGGCCCGGCCGGCCTGGGCATGGATGTCGATCAGATCGGACAGGTCCGACGGGCTGCGGTTCTCTGCCGCCTCGCCCGTCGTCACTCGCTCGCCCCCGATCAGAAGCGGTTTCATGCAGACTGCCTCAGCCCTGGATGGGACCAAGAGGGGGTGTGCCCCCTCTTGTGCGGCCTCACTCGTAGGCCGTCAGGCAGGCCGGGGTGTCGCGGCTGGGCAGACCGATCTTCTCGAAGACGGCTGGATCGATCCCCAGGGTCTGGTTCACATTCTCCTTCATCGCGACCATTTCGGTGGCCAGCGTGCCATCCTCAAGCTCCACGACTTCCGACACGAAATTGGTGCCGATCGCCTGGCGGTTGCCATCCAGTGTGATGGTGCCATTGGGAGCATCGAGCGAGAGCGTGGAGAGGCAGGAGCGGAAGGCCGCCTGGCCGTCGCTCAGATCGCCATCCACCTCATTGAGGCATTGCAGCGCCGCGCTTGTGGCATTGAAATAGCCGGTGGCCAGCAGCGAGGGCGAGGGGAAGCGCTCTTCGGGTGGGAAGGTGTCCTGATAGGCCTTCACATAGGCCTGCCAGTCCGGATCGTTCCAGGTGTCGGCCTGCGGGCCGGCCGAAGGCGTGCCGATCAGCGCTTCCTTGGCGGTGCCTTTCGAGGTCAGAACGGTGCCGTCGACCATGATCGTGCCGCCAATCAGATTGGCATCGCCACCGGCCTGCTGATACTGGTTAAGGAAGTTCACCGCATCGCCGCCGCCCAGACCCAGATAGATCGCGTCGACATCATCGGGCAGCGCTGCGATGATTGAGCCGAAATCCTTGGTGCCCAGCGGCACCCACAGCCGCTCGGTCACTTCGCCGCCGGCCAGGCAGAATTCGGTGACCAGGCCGAAGACCTGGGTGTAGACGAAGGAGTAATCCTCGCCCACCGTGGCAATCGTCTCATAGCCCTTGACGTTGTAGATATAGTCTCCCAGGCCGGCCGACCATTGCGCGCCATCGGTGTTGAAGCGGAAGAAATTGTCGGACGGCGTCACATAGGTGGTTTCCTGCGCGCCCGAGATGCCGTTGATGAAGGTCACTTGCGGCTGGGTTTTGGAATAGTCGCGGATGGCGATGCCTTCCGATCCCGAAAGCGGCCCGATCACGATGTCGACCTGGTCCTGCTCGACGACCTTGCGCGCGGCGCGCACGGCGCTGTCGGGGCTTGCATCGGTTGCGGCGATGATGATCTCGATCTCCTTGCCGCCGGCCATGTTCTCGGCAAGGGCAAGGGCTGTGCGCAGTCCACGCACGCCGTCTTCGCCCAGCACCGTGTAGGTGCCTTCCAACGTTGCCAGAACCCCGATCTTGATCGTATGGCCATCGGCCCAGGCGGCCGAGCTGCACGCCATGGCGATCGCCGCCGCCGCCAAGCTGGCCCTAAGGTGAGATTTCATGGAAGCCTCCCAGTTGATTTATCTTACGCACCGGTCGCATCCACGCCGGGCTGGAAGGCACGCTAGGCGCCAAGGCATCTTGCGGAGGTTTCGGGGAGTGGTCCCGCGTAACCGGCAGTCTTTTTGTTTTGGGTCTTTCCAGCGCATTGCGCGGGCATGGGCCTGCAGCACGCTGCCCAGCCTGCGTGCCAATGCGCAGATGAATTGACATACTGTCCTGGCAAACGGACAAATGCGGCATGGACCGATTTGCCGAGTTGCAAGCGTTTGTGGCCGTTGTCGAAGCTGGTGGATTTTCGTCGGCGGCGCGTGCGCTGGGGCAGTCACGCTCCTCGGTCAATCGCCTGGTCATCGGGCTGGAAACGCGGCTGGGCGTCCAGCTTTTGCACCGCACGACACGCTCGGTCGTGCCCAATGCCACCGGCCAGGCCCTTTACGAACGGGCGCGCCGCCTGGTCGATGATGTCGATGAGGTCGAGCAGGCGGTGGGACCCTCACCGCGCGCCCCGGCCGGCGTTTTGCGGCTCGGCGCGCCACTGCCATTTGGCGATCTGGACTTTTCGCGGCTCGTGACAGCCTTTATGGCGCGCCATCCCAACGTTCAGCTTGAGGTGCGGTTCGAAAACCGGCGCGTCGATCCGGTGGCCGAGGGCCACGATCTGCTGATCCGCATCGCCGCGCCCGACACACCCAACGAACCCGATGAACCCACCAGGTTGATCCATCGTCGGATCCTGCCGCTCGAGCATATCTTGTGCGCAGCGCCGA
>JBCDDO010000349.1:0-3582 GCA_039180245.1 Pseudomonadota bacterium
GGCCGATGCCCATGGCTGGCCGCATGCCATCGTGGGTTATGCCGATTTTACCGCGCCGGATGTGCGGCCCCAGCTCGACCGACTGGCCGGCTTTCCGCTGATGCGCGGCATTCGCCAGCAGCTTCACTGGCACGAGAACCCGCTTTACCGCTTTGCCGCACGCCCCGATCTGAGCGAGGACCCGACGGTTCAGCGCAATATCGCCCATCTGGCCGCCTATGGCTGGTGCTTCGACTTGCAGGTCTTTGCCCCGCAGATGGAGGGCGCCGCCGCCCTGGCCGAGGCCTGCCCCGAGGTCACCTTCATCCTTCAGCATGCCGGGATGCTCGAAGACCTGACCGAGACCGGCCGCGCGGCCTGGCTTCAGGGCATGAAGCGGCTGGCCCGCGCCAAGAATGTGATGGTCAAGCTCTCCGGCCTGGGGACGTTTTTGCACCGCAACGATCCGGCCCATATTGCCGATATCGTCGCGACGAGCGTCAAGCTCTTTAGCCCAAAGCGCTGCATGTTCGGCTCGAACTTCCCGATCGAAAAGATCTGGACCTCCTATGCCGCGCTGTTCGGCGCCTTCCAGACGGCAACCGCCGAGCTGTCGGCCCCGGCGCGCCGAGCGATCTTCAACGACACCGCGGCGCGGGTTTACAGCATCTGACCGCATGAACAGGGAGCACGAAGCGTAAAATGGCCCTCACGATCCATCTTCTCGACTATGGCGATATCGAGCTTGAAACCTCGTTTCTGGTGCTGGGCCATGAATGCGGGCGGGTGCGCCGCGTGCCGGTCTATGGCTTTCTGATCCTCGGCGGCCAATATCCGGTGCTGGTCGACACCGGCTATCGCGACAATGCGATCATGGAATCGCTGGGCATGCGCGGTCTGCAATTCCACGACAACATGATCGAGAACCAGCTTGCCAAGCATGGGCTGAAGCCCGGCGATATCCGCTACATCCTGCACACCCATCTGCATATCGACCATGCCGGCAAGGACGATAAGTTCCCGATGAACACCACGGTGGTGATCAACCGCCGCGAGATGGAGTTCTCGGTCTCGGGCATCATGTATCCGCAATACCCCAAGCCCGACATCCTGCATCTGGTCGAGCGGATCTATGAGCCCGAGGCGATGCGGTTTCTGGATCTGGAGATCACCCAGGCCGAGGAGATCATCCCCGGCGTGTGGTGCGAGCCGGCCGGCGCCCATACCGAGGGTTCGATGAATGTGGTGGTGGAGACGGCCGAGGGCCTGGCCTGCATCTGCGGCGACGTCATCTATGATTTCAACGACCAGGTCGTGAACCATGTGATGACCAACAATTGGATGGAGCCACGCACCACCGGCAACCATTCCGGCTCCAAACGCGGTGAGAAGGCCGCGATCAAGAAGCTGCTCAACAATTACAGCTTTCTTCTGCCGATCCATGACAAGCCCGCACGGATCGAACATGCCCAAGTCACCGGGCGGCTGGGCATGACCGTGCCGGGGCCGATGACCGAGACGGTGCCGGCCCGCAACTGGTTTCCGGCCTGAGATGATGCGCGCGGCGGCCTCTTTGCTGCGCGGCGTCGGCGGGCGTGGCGGCAGGCGATTACAGGTTTGTGACTTTGCCGTGATCGTCGGTCTGGCTACCCACTCGTGCAGCGCGATCCAGCCTGTCACGGGGTATGCCGATGAAAAAACAACGTCACACGTCGAAGACCCGCCGGAAGCCGACCAAGGGCGCGGAGCCGTCGCCCACGCCGATGACGCGCCGCGACATGCTGCGGCTGGCGCGCAATGGCGCCATCGGACTGGCAGCGGTCGGCGGGGTCGGCGCCTATGTCGTGCAGTCCTTCCGCGCGCATGCGACCGAGCACGACCTGAGCCGCATCGGCAAAGGCACCCCCAGCATCGTGCAGATCCACGATCCGCAATGCGCGCTCTGCCGCGAGCTGCAAACCGAAACCCGCGCCGCGCTCGAGGACATGTCCGATGCGCAGGTGACCTATGTGGTGGCCAATATCCGCACCAGCGAGGGGCGCGCGCTTGCCGCCCGGCATGGGGTGTCGCATGTGACGCTGCTGCTGATGGATGGGAACGGTCGCGTCCAACGTGTCATTCAGGGCGTGCAAAGCCGTGCGGTGCTGCGCGACGCCTTCAGAGCTCACATCCGGGCCAACAGCAGCTGAGCCTCTGCGCCCGGACCACCGCGCCGGGAGCCCGCAGAGCATGACCCACACCGCCCTTGACGACCGGTTTCGCACGCTGATCGACGACTATGCACCGGTGCGCCAGCTCGGCACCGGCTTTGTCTTCACCGAAGGCCCGATCTGGCACCCGCATGAACAGCATCTGACCTTTTCGGACATCCCCGCCAGCGTGCGGCGGCGCTGGTCGCCCGATGGCAGCATCCGCGAGGTTTTGCGCCCGACCAACAAGGGCAACGGCATGACCTATGATGCCGAATTCAACCTGCTGGTCTGCGAACACACCACAAGCTCGGTCGCGCGCTTTCGGCCGGATGGCAGCCGCGAGACGATGGCCTCGCATTTCGAAGGCAAGACGCTGAATTCGCCCAATGACATCGTGGTGCGATCGGATGGGGCGATCTATTTCACCGATCCCACCTATGGGCGGACCGAGATGTTCGGGGTCGAGCGGCCGGTCGAGCTGGGCTTTCAGGGCGTCTACCGGCTGCCGCCGGGGCACCGACCGGGCGCCGAGGCTGAGCTTGTGTCGGACCGCTACATGTTCACCCAGCCCAATGGCCTGTGCCTCTCGCCCTGCGAGCGGTTCATGTGGGTCAATGACACGGAACAGGCCAATATCCGCATGTTCGACATCGCCCCGGACGGGCGGCTGACCAATGGGCGGATCTTCGCTTCGGGCATCAAGGACAGCCTCAAACCCGGCGTGCCGGACGGGATGAAGGCCGACATCGCCGGCAATGTCTATGTCACGGCGCCGGGCGGGGTCTGGGTCTACAGCTTCGAGGGGATTTTGCTGGGCAAGATCGCGGTGCCCGAGCTGGTGGCCAATCTGCATTGGGGCGGGCCGAACTGGCAAACGCTGTTCCTCTGCGCCTCGACCTCGCTTTACGCCGTGGAGATGAAGGTGCGCGGGCGCAATGAGCCCTTCATGCACGCGCCGCCCCCGGCACCCGCCCGAATGCCGTCGGCGGCCCCAGCCCTGGCGGCCGGCGATGTGACGATCGATCCGCAGCGCACCGCCCTGATCCTGCAGGATCTGCAAAACGACGTGATCATCGACGGCGGGGCCTTTGCGGCCAGCGGGTCGCCCCAGCACGCACGGGCACAGAATGTCGTGGGCAATGCCGCCGCCCTGGCTGAGGCCGCGCGGCGCGCGGGCGTCATGGTCATCCATGTCTGGTTGGTCTGCGAGCCCGGCCATCCCCATTTGGCCCAGCATGCGCCGCTGTTTCAGGGGTTGAAGGGCGAAAACGCGCTGGTCCGGGGCACATGGGGTGTGGCACCGGTTGCCGGGCTGGAGCCGCAGCCGGGCGATCTTGTCGTCGAGAAGATGTCGATGAGCGCCTGGGAGACCAGCCGCCTGGAGAGCTATCTGCGCCATGGCGGGCGCGAC
>JBCDDO010000350.1:0-3576 GCA_039180245.1 Pseudomonadota bacterium
AGCTCATTGGTCAGCGCATAGCGCTGCGGGTGGTCCTGAAGCCTGTCCTCGGTCATCCGCCGCGCCTTGTGCTGTTCTGGGCTGGGCATATATCGCGACGCCACACCCTGGCAACCGCGGCACGACGCCCGGTCATCGAGCGCCGGCTTAAACGGCGCCGTTCGGATCGGCGCTGCTCACCTCCTCAACCGCGCGTTCGATCAGGGAAAGGTCGCGCGGCGTGCTCAGCCGGTGGTCGGCATCTTTGAGCAGGGTCAGCCGCATATCGGGGCATTGGGCATGCGCGAGCAAGCGCAGCGGGACCGACTGCGCGACATCGGCATCGGCGGTGCCGTGCAAAAGCCGCACCGGGCAAGGCAAGACCAGCGGCCGGCGCAAGACCAGATGCTGGCGGCCATCCTCGATCAAACGCCGGGTGATGATGTAGGGCTCGTCGGAATACTCCGAGGGAAGCGCAACCTGGCCATCCGTTTCCAACGCGGCGCGCTGGTCATCGTCGAACCCCTCCCACATGCTGTCTTCGGTGAAATCGGGGGCTGCGGCGATGCCGACCAGCCCGGCCAGTCGCGCCGGCATCCGCTGCGCGCATAAAAGCGCGATCCACCCTCCCATGGAGGAGCCGACAAGGATCTGCGGTCCCTCGGTCAGCGCGCTGATCGCATCGGCGGCGTCCTGTGCCCAATCGCCGATGCAGCCGTCAAGAAACGCACCGGAACTGGCGCCGTGACCGGTGTAGTCAAAGCGCAAGAAGGCCCGGCCCTGCCTCTGCGCCCAGCTCTCAAGATGCCTCGCCTTGGTGCCGGTCATGTCGGAGCGAAAACCGCCCAAAAAGACCACGCCGGGAGACGCGACGGCCTCGCCTTTGGCGCGAGTTCTGTGATAGGCGATGCGACGGCCATCGTCTGTGCTGAGGATTTCGGGAGCGCGCATGTCATCTGCCGGGTTTGAGGGGTCGGGCGAAAATGCCCTACCGCTCACCGTGTTGCAACTTGTGCCGCGGCTTGAGGAAGGCGGCGTCGAGCGCGGGGCGATCGAAATCGCCGCCGCGGTCACGGAAGCAGGCGGCCAGGCCCTGGTGGCAAGCGAGGGCGGGCGGTTGGAACCGGCGCTTCGCCGCGCCGGCGGCCGCCTGGTGCGGCTGCCCATGGCCGGGAAGGGACCGCTGGCGATCCTGCGCAACATCGCGCGGCTGCGCGAGGTTCTGCGCGACGAGGCGGTGAGCATTCTGCATGCCCGCAGCCGGGCCCCGGCCTGGGCGGGGTTCTTTGCCGCGCGGGCCGAGCGGGTGCCGTTTGTGACCACCTATCACGGCGCCTATTCGGAAGGCCTGCCGGGCAAGCGGCTGTACAATTCGGTGATGGCGCGGGGGCGGCCGGTGATCGCGATCTCAGGCTTCATCGCCGATCTGATCCGGCGCCGGCACCGCGTTGCCCCGGAAAACATCGTCACCATCCCGCGCGGCGCCGATCCGGCGCTGTTTGACCCCGACCGCGTGGGCGCCGATCGTCTTGCGGCCCTGTTCGATGCCTGGGGTTGCGATGCGGATCCGCGGCCGATCCTGCTTCTGCCCGCCCGTTTGACCCGCTGGAAAGGGCATATCTGGCTGTTGGAGGCCGCAGCAGAGCTTCGCGACCGTGCAGGCGGCGGGCGTGGCAGCCCGACCGGCGCCGCGCCAGAATTCCGAATCGTCTGTGCAGGCGGCGACGCGCAGGGCGAGTTTGCCGGCGAGATCCGGCGGCGGGCCGAACGGCTGGGCCTTGCCCGGGACGTCGCCCTGGTCGGGCCGGTGGCCGACATGCCGGCAGCGCTCAAGCTCGCCTCGGCGGTGGTCTGCCCCTCGCTGGAGCCCGAAGCCTTCGGACGGGCCGCGGTCGAGGCCCAGGCGATGCGAAAGCCGGTGATCGCATCGGATCATGGCGGCGCGCGCGAGACCGTGCTGCCCGGCGAAACCGGCTGGCTTGTGCCCCCCGGCAATGTCGCGGCGCTGGCGGATGCGCTGAGCACAGCGCTCACCCTGCCCGAACCCGACGCCCTGCGCATGGGCGCAGCCGGGCGCCAACGCGTCGTGGAGCGCTATTCCGTGTCCGCGATGCAAACCGCAACCCTGGCGCTTTACCGCGACCTGCTGGCGCAGCGTTAGGCCGGACATCGCTGCGTGCCGGCGCTTGCCGGGGCCGCGGCATGATGGTCTTCGACCCAGCGCACAGCGCCGGGTTCTGCGCGTGCCGGCTGGCACATCGCCGTCGGGGCACGCTTCTTAGGTTTTTCCTCGATGAAGCGGCCGCCCGCCTGCAGCCGCAATCGCGGAGAAGCCGAACATGCCCGAACCGGTTGCCGATTTCGACGACAAAGCGCTGCGCAAGCGGCCGCGCCCCACACTCACCTCAAGCTGGTGGAAAACCGCCTGGCCGCATCCCACCGCGCCGCGCTGCCAGGGCGACATGACGCGCGCGCTCAAAGCGCTCAAAACCGCGCAAGGGGGCCGCTCGGCCATCGACCTGGCTGCTGCCCTTGCCGGCGTGCGCGGGTGCGCAGACACAGCAGCGGCCGAAGCGGCGAGCCGGCTGCGCGGGTTGCCCAAACGGCTCAAGGCCATCCAGACCGATCTGGAGGCGCTGATCAAACTGGCCGATGCGGCCGAGGCAAAGCTTGCTGCCGGCGGCAGCCGCCAGGTGCTGGTCTATAAGCGCGATTTCGGCAAGGCGCTGACCGACAGCCTTTATGACTTTCACAACATGGACATTCGCAGCATCCGCGTGGAAATCCACCTCCTGCAGGCTGTCGTCGACGAACTGGCGAGCCGCAAGGCCGATGCGCTTTTGCACAGCGGCTATAGCGACGCCTTCGATGCCGCGGTCGCGTCCTGCGATAAGGAGCTCCGGTCGCTCTTGGCCAAGCGGTTTGGCCGGTCCGACAAGCGCACGCTGAGCCAGATGGAAAAGATCATCGCGGGGCATCTGGAGGGCATGCGCAGCGAACAGGCCAAAGTGCCGGCGCGGATCTTCAAGCGGCTGGGGCTTCAGGGCAAGATCGCCGAGGCCTATGCCAGGCGCATGAAGGCCGACAGCATTGACATCGTCAACAAGGTGGCCCTCACCGGCCTGAGCGCGGCCGCGATCGCCCTGCCGGGCACGCAGGGCCTAGCGATTTACGGTTTCGTGCGATCTTTCCTGTCGGTGTCTCAACAAATCGGCGAGCATTTTGCGTCGGCCTCGACCCGCGCCGCGCTGCTGATCGAATGCCTTGAGGGGGTCGAGAAAAACTACCGCAAGCTGGAGGCCGAGCAGCGCGCGGCAACCAAGAGCGCAGCCGCCCAAGAGATCGGCGGCACCGCCCTCAACCGTCTGGTCGGTGTTGACATCGTGCCGACCCTGTCCAAGGCCAAGGAGCATGCAAAGATCCTGGAAGAGCAGATCGAATACGTCTCCTATGGCATGCGGGAATCCCAAGATCTCATCGGCCATAGGAGACGTATTCGATCTGCTCTTCCAGGATCTTTGCATGCTCCTTGGCCTTGGACAGGGTCGGCACGATGTCAACACCGACCAGACGGTTGAGGGCGGTGCCGCCGATCTC
>JBCDDO010000351.1:0-3569 GCA_039180245.1 Pseudomonadota bacterium
CGACGCCGATCAGTTCGTCACCATCACCGAGGCGGAAGCCGAGGCCGGCGTGGCTGTGCTGGCGCGGCTCGGCTTTGCAACCACGCCCTCGGGCGGGGCCGGGATCGCCGCCCTGCTCGCCGGGCTCGATCTTGGGCCGCAGGCGCAGGTGCTCACGATCCTCAGCGAGGGGCCACCGGATGCCCAGTGACCCTCCGGTCTTTCCCGAGGCGGAGTTCCGCGCCCGCATCGACCGGCTGCAGTGCGCCATGGCGGCAGAAGACATCGATGCGTTGCTTCTGACCATGCCAGCCGACATATTCTATGTGAGCGGGTTTCTGACCCGGTTTTGGGAGAGCCCGGCACGCCCCTGGTTTGTCGTGGTTCCCGTGTGCGGCGCCCCCAAAGCGGTGATCCCGTCCATCGGCGCGGCGCAGATGGGCCAAAGCTGGATCGCCGATATCCGCACCTGGCCCGCGCCCGACCCCACGGATGATGGCATCACCCTTCTGGCCGAGGCGATTGCCGAAATGGTGCCGGCGCGCGGAACCTTTGCAACGCCGATGGGCTTGGAGACCCATATCCGCATGCCCTTGCGGGACCTGCACCGGATGATCGACCGGCTCGCGCCGCGGCGTCTGGTCGATGGCACGGCGGCTGTGCAGCGCGTTCGCGAGATCAAATCCGAAGCCGAGATCGACAAACTCCGCAGCATCTGCACGATCACCGGCATGGCCTTTGCAGAACTCGCAGGACAGTCGCTGCAGGATCGGCCGCTGGCCGCGGTGTTTGCCGAGTTTCAGGCCCTGCTTTTGCGCGCGGGCGCCGATTGGGTGAGCTATGTGGCAGGGGCGGCCGGCCCAGACGGTTATGCCGATGTGATCGCGCCGGCGGGCGCCGCGCCTCTTGCGCCGGGCGATGTGTTGATGCTGGACGCAGGTGCGGTGAAGGACGGGTATTTCAGCGATTTTGACCGGAACTTTTTCCTTGGTCCGCCGAAGGACGGTGTGCGGCATGTTCAGGAAGCGCTGTGGCAGGCCACCGAGGATGCGCTACGCGAGTTGCGGCCGGGCATGCGGGCCTGCGATGCGCATAGGGTTTTGGCCGAAGGTCTGCGGCGCTGGGGGGTGCGCCCCTGCGCGGGGCGCCTCGGCCACGGGCTCGGCATCACGCTCACCGAATGGCCCTCGTTCACGCCGCTCGACACAACCGTGCTGCGCGAAAACATGGTGCTGACGCTGGAGCCATCGGCGCATGTCACCGAGGCGACCTTTCTTGTGCATGAGGAGAACATCGTGCTGCGCGCCGACGGCCCGGAGCTTTTGTCGCCGCGCGCGCCGCGGCACGGGTTCTTGGTGGGCGCATGACTGGGCCAGCCAAGCCGCGTGCCCGGCAGATGGGCGACCCCCAGATTGGCGCCCCCCAGATGAACGACCCCCAGATGCTCGGCCGACCTGCCGGACCGGCCATGGGGCTGATCGTCTTGCGGGTCGATGAAACCATCGAGCATGAGTTCCGCAGCCTGATCCCGGCCGACCGCGCCCGGCTCTATGTCACCCGGGTGCAGTCGGGCGACGACCTCACGCCGGACAGCATCGCCCAGATGGCGCCCAGGCTGACCGAGGCGGCTTCCTTGCTGCCGCGTGCGGCCGATTTCGACGTCATCGGCTATGCCTGCACATCGGCAACCGCACTTTTGGGCGCGGAAACTGTTGCGGGCCTCGTGGCCGATGGGGTGCCGACCCGCGCGGTGACCAACCCGCTGAGTGCCGCCGCCGCACAGATCCAGTCGCTTGGACTGGAACGGATCGGTCTGGTCTCGCCCTATATGGCGCAGGTTGCAGACGGGCTTTGCGCAGCCTTCGAGGCGCTGGGGGTGGGCATTGCCGCCCGCCACTCGCTGGAGGAAAGCAATGAGGCTGCGGTTGCCCGGATCGACCCGAACGTCACCGCTGATGCGGCGCGCAGACTGGTCCAAAAGGGTGCTGTGGACGGGGTGTTCCTCTCCTGCACCAATCTCAACACGCTCAGCATTCTTGGCCCGCTGGCAGATGAGTTGGGCCTGCCGGTCCTAAGCTCGAACGCGGCCCTGGCCTGGCATATGCAGTCTCTGTGCACGGCGCGGTGACAATCCCGCGCTGCGGAGACAGGCCTGCAACCGGATTGGCCACAGCACGCATCCTGGGTGATAGGCCCTTCCGCACCGGTTGAGGGTCCGGCCGGCCGGTCGGGTGATGCATCGGCCGGCCAATCGGGCAGGTTACTCCTTTCGCCCGTCCGGGAAGCCGGTGCCCTTGACCGCACCCGGCGCCCCGACGGCAAAGTCGTTTTCCATATAGGCCACGATCTCGTCGGTTGAGAGCACCTTGGCGACCGTGCCATTCGCAATCTTGAGCGCGATCTCCTGGTTCGCCGTTGCGGTTCCAACGGCATCGCCGGCGACGACAACGTCATAGCCCCGGGAATTGCCGGCATAAACCGTGCTCAAAATGCACTCATCGGTCCACAGCCCGACAATAACGATGGTGTCGATGGCATGGGCCTTGAGCTTCTTGTCGAGATAGGACGCGCCATCCGCATCAAAGGTCCAGAACATGTCCAGATGCTTGCCGTGATAAAACCAGCCATCGGCCATTTCTTCGTCGCTGGGCGCAATTTCGGCCATCGGCTTCATGCCGGGCGCGCCGCCAAAGACATAGACAGCGTTTTCGGGGCTGTCGGGGTTGAAGCCGCGCGGCCCATACCAGCGGTCCATCGAATTGGAGATGCCGTCGTCGAACCGGCGGGTCCAAGAGCTCCAGGCGACGCAGACCGCGTCGGTCTCGGCTTTGGCCGCCCGGAACGCGCCGAGGAGCTTGACGAGGTTCGGCAGGATGTCGCCGGCATAGGGCCGGTATTCCTCTTGGCAATCATCCATAAGCAGCGCGATGCGGCGCGGCCGGTCCGTGAGCGCCCAGGACGCCCAAAATGCAAGCGGCGTGTCGTTCGGCCCGCCCGGGGTGCTGCTGAAATTCGGCATCGGCTCTTTGGCGATGTCCATGTTGCGGTGCAGGCGCGGCGCGGCCACGCCGTCTGCTAGGGTTAGGATCTTTTGACCTTCGTCTCGCATCTCGTCGCTCCTCCTCGTCGTGACACTGTCCTGCCACGGCCTGTTGTCATCCGTCGTTCAGCAGCCTGGCAATCAGTTCGTTGATGGCCCTGGTGTCGGCGGCACTTTGGCCCGAGCCGGCCATATGTCCCCAATCGGTCTCGATGTCCTGATAGGTCGCGCTGGGGATCAGTGCTGCATCGGCCGCACAATCGGCCGGCGTGAAGTAAAGGTCGGTCTTGGCGGTTGCGACGACCGTGCGCGCGGTGATCCGGCCCAGTGCTGCGGACAGAGCGCCGCCATCGGCCACGTCATGCCCGATCCAACAGCGCCACATGGCGATGAGATCGCCCGCATCCCGCGCCATGAAAAGCCCGTCCCAATACCGGCTCAGCCAATCGTCAAGATCCACATAGCCCAATTCGCGAAACCGCCCGGCCTTCAGCCAGGGCTGGGAGTAGGCCCAGCCGGCATAGATACGCCCGGCTGCGCGCAGACCGGC
>JBCDDO010000352.1:0-3562 GCA_039180245.1 Pseudomonadota bacterium
GTCATAGGTGAAGGGCACGCCATGCGTGTCCTGCACGCGGCGCACGATGCGGCCCAGCTGCAATTTGGTGATCGCGGCGATCATCTCGGGGCTGAGCGGGTAGTAAGGGATCGTCACCAGGCGGCCCAAAAGCGCGGCCGGGAAGACCTTTAGCAAGGGCTCGCGCAGCGCCTTGGCGATGCCTTCGGGCTCGGGCATTAGATCGGGATCGGCGCAAAGATCCATGATCAGATCCGACCCGACATTGGAGGTGAGCAAAATCAAGGTGTTGCGGAAATCGATCATCCGCCCTTCGCCATCCTCCATCTGGCCTTTGTCAAAGACCTGAAAGAAGATCTCATGCACGTCGGGATGTGCCTTTTCGACCTCGTCGAGCAGCACCACCGAATAGGGCTTGCGCCGCACCGCCTCGGTCAGGATCCCGCCCTCGCCATAGCCGACATAGCCTGGCGGCGCGCCCTTTAGCGTGCTGACCGTATGCGCCTCCTGAAACTCGCTCATATTGATGGTCACGACATTCTGCTCGCCGCCATAAAGCGTCTCGGCCAGGGCCAGGGCCGTTTCGGTCTTGCCCACGCCCGAGGTGCCGGCCAGAAGGAACACCCCGATGGGTTTGGAGGGGTTGTCGAGCCCGGCGCGCGAGGTCTGGATGCGCTTGGCAATCATCTCCATCGCGTGGTCCTGACCGATCACGCGCTTGTTGAGGATGTTGGGCAGGTCGAGCACGGTGGCGACCTCATCCTTGACCATGCGGCCCACCGGGATCCCGGTCCAATCGCCGACCACCGAGGCCACGGCCTGGGCGTCGACAATGGGCAGGATCAGCGGGCTGTCGCCCTGCAGCCGGTTGAGCTCATATTGCAGCGAGCCAAGCTCGCTGAGCAGGGCCGCACGCTCTTCCTTGGTCTGCTCGGAGCTCTCGGGCGGGGTTTCGGCCTCCGGCCCGTCAGCGGCGCCGCCCTCACCGCGCAGCTTGGCGCGCAGGGCCAGGATCTGCTCGACCAGCGCCTTTTCCTGCTCCCACCGGGCGGTCAGCTCACCCAGACGTTCATTTTCATCGGTCAGGTCGGTGTCGGCCCGGGCGCGCCGCTCAGCGGTGTCGAACCCGGCGGCCTCCTCGCGGCCGATGATGGCAAGCTCGGTCTCCAAGGCCTGGATGCGGCGCTGGCTGTCCTCGACCTCGGCCGGCACCGTGTGCTGGCTGATCGCGACGCGCGCAGCGGAGGTGTCGATCAGGCTGACCGATTTATCGGGCAGCTGGCGCGCGGGGATATAGCGATGCGAAAGCCGCACGGCCGCCTCCAACGCCTCATCCAGGATCTGGACCTTGTGATGCGCCTCCAGCATGCCGGCAATGCCGCGCATCATCAAATGCGCGCGCGCCTCATCGGGCTCGTCGACCTGCACGACCTGAAAGCGGCGGGTCAGCGCAGGGTCCTTTTCGATATGCTTCTTGTACTCAGCCCAGGTCGTGGCGCCGATGGTGCGCAGCGTGCCGCGGGCGAGCGCCGGTTTGAGCAGGTTCGCGGCATCGCCGGTGCCCGCCGCCCCGCCGGCCCCAACCAGCGTATGCGCTTCATCGATGAACATCACGATGGGGGTGGGGCTCGCCTGTACCTCCTCGATCACCGCCTTGAGCCGGTTTTCGAACTCGCCCTTCATCGAGGCGCCGGCCTGCAACGCCGCGACATCGAGCTCCAAGAGCCGCGCATCGCGCAAGGCGGGCGGCACATCGCCCTCGGCGATGCGCAGGGCAAAGCCTTCGACGACGGCGGTCTTGCCCACCCCCGCCTCGCCGGTCAGGATCGGGTTGTTCTGGCGCCGCCGCATGAGGATGTCGACAAGCTGGCGGATCTCCTCATCCCGCCCCACGATCCGATCGATATCGCCGTCGCGAGCCGCCTGGGTCAGATCCTTGGTGAATTGCGCGAGCGCCTCTTCCTTGCCCATCTGGGCCGGCGCCATCGCGCCCGAGGCCTCGCCCGGGCTCGCGCCCGTGGCCGATTGGGCCATCGCATCTTCAGGCGAGCCGCCGGTGATCTCCAAAAACCGCTCGGCCAGATCGTCAGGCTTGAGCCGTCGGAACTGGTCGGACATGCCAAAGAGCACGTTCTTGAGGCTGTCGGTCTTCAGGATCGCCAGGACCAGATGGCCCGACCGGACATTGCCCGCACCAAAGAGGAGCGAGGCGTAAAGCCAGCCCTGCTGGGCGGCATGTTCCAGATGCGCCGATAGATCCGAGATCGAGGAGGCGCCGCGCGGCAGCTTGTCGAGCGCAGTGGTCATGTCGGCGGCCAGCCGCGCCGGGTCGATTTCCGCGTCGCGCAGGATGCGGTGCAGGTCATTGTCCTCGCCCTGCAGGATCTGGTTGATCCAGTGCACCAGCTCGACATAGGGGTTGCCGCGCAGTTTGCAAAAGGTCGTCGCCCCCTCAATGGCCTTATAGGCCATGGGGTTGAGCTTTCCAAACAAGGCCACCCGGTTAATCTCGGTCATCATGCCTCCTCCGCCCGGCCGGCGCCGGGTCTTGCTTGCGCCGCAGCGGCGGGATTGAACGTCAGATCATCGGCCTCGCGCTCGGACGCGCCGGCGCCAATCCAGGTGGTCCAGCCCAGCTGGCCCGAAACCCCCAGCCGGGTCGGCGGTGCCTCACGCCGGGCCAGCACCAGATTGACGTCCCAATCAAGGGCGTCGCCCAGATAGCCGCGCACAATGGCCACCAGCCGTGCGAGGCTGTCGCCACCCGGCAGCAGACGGCGGTAATCCTGCATCTGCAGTGGGCCAAGCCGAAGTCGGAACTTGGCCTGACGCGACCAGACCCGCCCGCCAAGGCTGGTGGAGCCGCCAAGCCGCGCCGGTGTGCCGAGCTGCCACCGATCCTCGGCCTCAAGCTCCAGCCAGCTGCCCACGAAACTCTCGATCGTGCAGGGGATGCGAAAGAACGCCGACACAATCGCCAGCAGCCCCGCCTCGTTGCGCGGGCCACCGCCCATCAGCCCGGCAAAATAGAGCTTGGCGCTGTCGGGCATCGCATCGCGGCCGCGAAACGCCGGTTCCATCAGCCCCGCAAAGGCCGCCACCTTGTCGCCAAAGGGATCATCGCCCATGCGGTCGAAGGAGGGCGCGGGCTCCGCACTCGCCCAGGCACGGTAAAGCAGCGAGGTCATCCGGTGATGAAAGATGTCGGCAAAGGCGATCATCGTCGGGTCGTCATGGTTGCGCGCCCGGTCGCGCGCATATTCGGTCAGATGGATCGGCAATGGCCCCATCGGACCGAAGAGACCGAAAAAGAGATTGCGCAGCCGCGCCGGCCCGGCCCCGCGGGCCGAGAGCGGCGCACCGAGCGGTGCATCGGGCGGGCCTGGCGGTGCATCCGGCGCGGCGGGCGCGTCATCCGGCGTTGTGGGCGCGCCGTCGAGCGCCTCGGGCTGCGGCTCATCTGATCGGTCGGAGGGAACCGCTCCGCCCGGCTCGAACGCACTGATGGTCACCGGCGGAAAGGCAAGCTCCACCTGCTGGCCAATGCGCACAGCATCCTGCGCGGGCCGACGCGACCGGCCCA
>JBCDDO010000353.1:0-3554 GCA_039180245.1 Pseudomonadota bacterium
CATCGCTGCGGTTTCGCGGATCGAGGCACTGCGTGCCGACCCATCCAGCGCGGCAGTTAAGCTGTCCGACCTGCCGCGATGCTGCTCATCCGATCGGCATCATTGATTTTGAGCGCTGGACGTCCTGACGGATTGGCACCGCAGTCCGACCCATGTTCGCCCGGGCCGGGCGAAGTTGGGTCGGGCTGCTGTGCCAATCCGTCAGGACGTTCAGCGCTCAAAACCAATGATGCCGATCGGATGAGCAGCATCGCGGCAGGTCGGACAGCTTAACTGCCGCGCTGGATGGTTCGGCACGCAGTGCCTCGATCCGCGAAACAGCAGCGATGCCGTGCTGCAAACCCCGTGCCGTCAATCCAGACATCGGGCGCGGAGCCCGCTTGGGCGGTTGAGCCGGCGCATATGTCAACGCGGTCTCGCTGCGCCAGACCAGCTTCGGCCAAGCCGGACATCCCATTGATGCGCAGGCGCCGCCCCGCGCATGGCACGACCTGCAATGGTAAACACCCGCGCGAGGCGGCCGCGTCTGCGGGGACCCATCGCCGGACCACGCCAAGCCGGCCTTGTCGGGCGGTGCGCATGAGGGTCAGCCGGTCATCGCACAATGCCCGATTTGCCAGCACGGCTGCGCCCTGCAGCCTTGCCGCTGATGCGATGCGCCCGTCAGGCCCGGCGGTCGGTTTGTGCCGCTGCAGGCGGCTCGCTCAGCGCGCCCTGGGGCGAGTAAAGACCGATGCGGCGCGGCGCGCGCGACATTTCGGCCACATCGCGGGCCGCGCTGCGCACCCCCTCCAGAAAGGCCGCCGTCAGACGCTGATTGCGCGCGGCCTCGGCGCGCAGCTGGGAAAGCATCGCGGCGCTGTCCGCTCCTGGAGGCGGCGGCACGCGCAGGACGCCCTCGATCAGGTTGCTGCGCCGCGCCTCAAGCGCGGTGAGCCCGTCAAGATCGCCCGCGCGCATCAGCTGGCGTTCGCGGGCCAGCAGCCGCAGCAATCCGCGCACCCGCCCGCGCCAGCCCATCCCGTCAAAGGCGGCCCGCATTGTCGAGCGCCGCGGCGCGGCGTCGAGGTCCGGGCTGTCAGGCGTGTTCTTCGGCCCGGTCCCAGGCGCGGTCCCATGTCCGGTCCCTTGTCCGTTCCCCGGCCCGGTCCCCAGCCTCATCTCGGAGCGTGCATCGTCGCCCATGCCGGCCTCGGCCCGATCTGGATTGGCCCCGGATGCGTTGCGCGGGTGCGGCAGCGCGTCTTGGTCCGTGCGATCGGTCATGGCGCCGCACCCTCCCGCGCCAAGAGGGCGCGATACACATGCTCGGCCAGGCCGATGCCGCCGGTTTCGGCCAATGCCTGGGCCTGTTCGCGCACCAAGAGCGAGGAGAACACGTCTTCGCCCGCGCCGCCGCCAAAATTCTCCCGCGGGGCGCCATAGCCGGCCGATTTCAGCATCTCGGCCAGAAACGCGGCCTCGAAATCCTGGGCGGCACGGCGCAGCGCGGCCCGGCGCGGGTCGTCCTGGGCCAGCTCGGCCGGCTTTGGGTTGGGCGCCGGGTTGGGCGCCGGGTTGGGCATTGCCGCGGGCGCGAGCGCGCGCAGCTCTGGGGAAGCGATGGGCAGCATGGCGGATCCTTTGCATGGCGGCCATGGGCGCAGTCTCGCCCGATCGTGGTAAAAGATTTCGTAAGCTCTGCGCGGCATAAGGCGCGGGTCCCGGGGCATGCCGGGGGCCGGGCCAGGAGGCACAGGCGGTGAAGCGGAGCAGGTCATGACAGCATCTCCAGCCGGCACGGCGCTGCTTGGGCTGTCGAGCGCGCTGCCCCAAGACCCGCGCCCGGCCCCGGCGCCCGGGCTTGACCCGCGGCGCGCGGGCCCGCCCGCCGATGCGGCGCAGCACAGCGCGCTGCCCGCGGCACAGGATGAAAGTTTCGCCCAGCATATGGAGGCGCAGCAGCCGCCCTCCTCCGAGGACGCAGCGCGCAAACCGGCGCCCAAATCGCCGGCAGATGTCCCGCCTGCGCCGGACGCCGAGGCCGATCTTGCCGCCGAGGACGGGGCGGGAGACGCCGCCGACCTGGCGCCGGGTCCGGCCGGGTCGGGTGCGGATCCGGGCGAGGCGCCGGCCCAGACGGCGGCCCAGACGGCGGCCCAGGCGGCAGCCCAGGCGGCGGTGCTCATGCCGCCGGCGCCGGTCTCGCCGGAACAGACGTTGTTTATGGCGCCCGAGCTTACGGCGCGTGCGGCCGGGCTCGGCGCCTCTGAGAGCGCAGCGGTCATGCCCCCCGCCCCGCTCAAGGCACCGATGGCGGAGCGCGCTGGACCCGGCGCGCCAGGGCCTGCTGCGCCAGCGCTGCCTGTGTCGCCCGCGGCATTGATCGAGGATCTTGCCTCCGAAACATCCGGGGTGCCGGATCGGGAGGCGCGCGCACGAACCGGCAATCCCCAGCCTGCGGCGGCGTCACCGCGCGCGGCCCCGGCCCCGCCACTGGTCGCACCCGGTCCAGTCCAGCCGGGCCCTGCCGCGGGAGAGCTGGGCGCGCAGAAGCCCGGCCTGGAAGCCCCAGATGCTTTGGGCGCGGTGCCCCGCAATCCCTCTGAGCTGGCCGCCACCGTACCGCGCCCGACCGCGCCGGCATCTGCCGCCCCGGATGCGGCGCAGGCGGCTTTGCGCCCGACCGTGCCGACCAGTGCGACGCCGCCGGCCAGGTCGCCAGACGCTCTGCCGGTGCCGGGCGCCCAGTCTGGGGTGCCGTCGGGTGCGGTTGTTGCGCCGCCTGCCGTTCGCTTAGCGCCGAGTATGTCGCCCGCGGCCGCGGTGCCAAGTGCGCCAGAGGGGTCGAGTGCAGCGGCGCATCGGGCGGCAACAGCCCCTCACACAACCGCCGCGACCTTCGCGATTCAGCCCGCCGCGCGCGAGACCGCACCGGCGCACACCACGCCGGCCGGCCCGCCCGGCGCGGCCGACCCGGTGCAGGCTGCCCAAATCCAGGCTGCCCAAATCCAGGCTGCCCGAACTTCGACTGCCCGACCCTCGGCCGACCGCGCGTTGCCGGTGCCATCGGGCGATCTGCAGGCGGCGCCGATCAGTCCCCGCATTCCGGCCGACGCGCGGTTGGGGCCGCTGCCCGCCGCGGCGCGCCCTGGGCCATGGAATGCGGCGCCCGCCACTGCGCCCGCCACCGCGCCCGCCACCGCGCCTGCCGCCGCGGCCCTGGGCCTCTTGCAGCCGGATGCCGGCGCGGCCGGCCTCTTCGATCTTGCCGCCGCAACCGGCCCGGCGGGGTTTGTCGCCGAGCTCGACGCGGCACTTGCCGGCCCGGGCCTTTCGCTGGCGCCGGCGGGGCCCCTTTCTGGGACTGCGGCGCCGGCCCTGCCGGGCGCGGTGCAGCCAGAGGCGGTGATGCGCCAGATCGCCGCCCAGGCCGATGCGGCCGCGCCGCCCGGGGTGGAGATCGAGCTCGACCCGCCCGAGCTTGGCCGCATCCGGCTGATGCTGAGCCCGGCCGAGGCTGGGCTTACAGCGCAGAAGCTCCAGCGTCTCCGGCCGCTCGATCTGCAGCTGCG
>JBCDDO010000354.1:0-3547 GCA_039180245.1 Pseudomonadota bacterium
CGCCAATGCCGCGCCCGGTCGCCGATCGAATGCCAGGCGAGCACGATCAGTGCCGCCAGATGCGCCAGGTGCAGCAGCCCGTGATACCGCCCCTCCAGCGCCAAATTGCGCGCAAGCGTGGCATCGAGGGCCGGTGAGAGGGCCTTGATCTCCCAGACATAGGTCCAGGGGATGGTCGCAACGGCAACCGCCGCTGCAGCGGCGCGCAGCTGCGCCCGGGTGCTGGCCGCGCGCTGGATCACCTCCCAGCCCGTCGTCAACCGCACACCGCCTGGCCCCACCGCCGCCCAGGCCAGATAGGCCACGGCCAGGAAGTGGAGGAACCGCCAGCCGCCGATCCAGGTTTTCCAGCGGATCGGCTCGATCGCCTCCCGCGCATCCCACAGGAAGCGGCCCACAACGCTGTCGGGGATGAAGCCGGTGAGGTATTGGAAGCTCTTGTGCCAGGCCAAAGGCACAGTCAGCAGGATGACCGCAATCGCCGCGATCACCAGCCAGCGGCGGACGGGCGGTGCCGGGATCCATCCCATCGCAAAGGCAAAGCCGGTGAAAAACACCAGCTGCCAGGCGAACGGGTTGAAGAACCAGGTGGCGTTCTCCTCCCAGGGGATGCCGGGCAGGTTCATCCACAAGAACTCGCCCAAGATACCCAGATCGGCCAGCGCTTGGTCCGAATAGCCCTCGTCGCGCCACAGCATGCGGCCATAGCCCGCGAAGTTTGCGCAGAGCCACAGGATGATGACGGCCGCAAAGACCGCCTCTCGCCCGCCGGCGCGATAGATCGCCATGATCAGCGGCACCATGGCGAGGATCACCAGATACATGGGCAGGATGTCGAAAAGCCCCGGCACATAGGTCAGCGTGAAAAGACCGGCCAGCGTCTCCTCAGGCCGGGTGAAGATGCCCGCGATGGGAAACCATCGGGCGTATTCCTTGTCGGGCGTTCCAAGCCCGGTGCTGTCGAGCAAGAGCAGCATCACTGCGGTGACCAGCACCACGCCGATATGCGCCCAATAGACCTGCCAAACGCGAAACCCGATGCGCGCGGTGCCCAGCCCCCAACCGGCCCGCGCATAGACCGCGCCAAAGGCAAGCGCCGAGGCAAAGCCCGAGCAGAACACAAAGATCTCGGTGGCGTCGGAGAAGCCAAACCGGGCCGGGATCCACAAGGTCCAGGAATTGCCCGGGGTGTGCGCGAGAAGGATGATGAACATCGCCATGCCGCGGAAGAAATCCAACCGCAGGTCCCGCGCACGCTTTTGGGTCTCACTCATTCGGTCCACCGGTCCTTGATGTGTGGCGCCGCCGTTTCGCTGGCCGCACCTATTCGGCGGCCATGCCGTCGATCATACGCGTATGGGCGTTGATCCGGTCGAAACTACGCTGTGTATACCCGTCTTCGGCGCCGCGGGCCACCTTTCGCTGCTCCAATAGCTCGCGGGCCACAGTCATTTTACCGGCGCGCAACGCCGCTTCGACGGTCAGCCGCCAATAGACATCGCGCTGGGCATGGCTGCCGCCGATGCGTGCCAGTTCTTTCAGCGCGGCGCGCAGCTTGTCCAGCGCCTCGGCATAGGCGCCGTCGCGAAACTCCAGCAAGCCCTGCGCCACGCTCAGCCCGCAAATCGCGGCCACCTCATGCTGGTCGTGTAAAAGCAGCCCGGCATCGCGCGCCATGCGATCGGCCAGCGCCACGGCATCCGCGCGACGGCCGGCGCGGACCAGGGCGATCTGATAGTGCAGATCGGCAAAGACCAGCACGCCGTCATCGCGCCGCGCGGCTGAAAGATCGGCCAGCTCCTCCCACCGGCCGCCGACATCGACACCCTCGATCTCCAGCCGCATCAAAAGCGAGGCGGCATTGGCAATGTCGCGGAAATCATCCGTGGGTGCCGGCCGGACCTTGCGGTCGTAAAGCTCCAATGCCGGTCCGGTCGCGCCGCGGTCGATGTGAAACAGCGCCAGATGCCACCAGACGTGATAGCCGAAATTGTTGCAATGCGCCCAATGGCCCGATTTGCCGGCCAGCCAGCGCACCCCATCGGCGGCGCGCCCGGTCATGTCATGGACATGCGCCACCGCATGCAGGCCCCAGGCATCGTCGGGGGCAAGCTCCAGCCCGGCCCGCCCGATGCGTTCGGCCAGCGCATACTCGCCCGTCTCCTCCAGCGCAAAGGCCTGGCAGCCCATCAGATAGCCGCGCAGCGGGTGATCGTCCCATTGTGGGGCAATGGCATCGAGCGAGGCGCGCATGCCCACAGCATCGCCCGAAATGAAGCGCAGCGCATGGACCAGCTTCATGGCCAGCGCATCGCGCGGCCAGATCGCCAGCAGATCGTCGAGCATGTCGGCGGCCAGCGACAGACGGCCCTTCAGTGCCGCACGCAGGGCGCGCACATACACAGCCTCGCGCGAATCGGCTGAGCCTGCACGCGCCGCCTCCAAAGCAAGCTGTGCGGCGGGCAAAAGTTCGGCACGGCCCAGCAGCAGATAGAACAGGCCCTTTGCGGCATGGCCCAACGCAAATTCGGGTGTCGCATTGAGCGTCGCGGCAAGCATTTGTGGCGTCGCGGCGCCATGGGCCAGGAAGGCCGATTGCGTCGCGTTCCAGGCATCGCGCGCCGCACCGGCATCGAGCGACACGGTCAGTCCGTTCAAATCCTGCAGCATCTTCTCTTTCCGCGCCTGTCCGATTACCCACCCCCGCGCGTTGAACGGCCCCCCGCCCAAACTCCGGCCATCACCTTTTTGGGAATGGCTTGGCCGGAGATCGATTTCCCAGCGCGCATATGGTGAATATGCCATCCTTTCACGGATTGCGCCTGCCGATCACCCAGTTGTGAGGTGGCGTCAGCCCGCCCGACGGTGACATGCCCGAAATTTCGGCTCAGGAGGAGGGGAATGGCCACGCAGATACGCACACCCCCCCTGGTCCTCAGCGCCGGTCTGAGCGTGGTGGCCGTGTGGCTGGCCTTGCGCGAGGGCACCGGCCATGTCCAGGCGCTGGCCATCGGGCTCCTGGCCGGGCTGGTGCTCTATCAGGCGCGGTTCGGCTTTACCTCCGGCTGGCGGCGTTGGGTGCGCGAACGGCGCGGGCGCGAGGTCCGGGCGCAGTTTCTGCTCATCGGCCTCATCTGCCTGGTCTCCTTTCCGCTGATCGGACTGGGCGCTGCGCGCGGCGTGGTGATGCCGATGGGGGTGGCCTCGGCGCTCGGCGCGCTTCTTTTCGGCATTGGCATGCAAATGGGCGGGGGCTGCGCGTCGGGCACGCTCTACACCGCCGGCGGCGGATCGACACGCATGGTCCTGGTGCTTGGCGCCTTCATTGCCGGGTCGGTGCTGGCCACATATCATTGGGAGTATTGGGCCGCGCTGCCGCGGATGGGCGGCGTGTCGATGCTCCGCGGGCTTGGCTGGGCGCCCGGGCTCGCGGCCATGCTTGCGGCGCTGACGGCATTGTGGCTGGCCAGCGTCGCGCTTGAGCGGCGACGCCATGGCGGCCTGGAACCGCCCGCTGAAACCGGCGGGATCCGGCGTGGCCCCTGGC
>JBCDDO010000355.1:0-3546 GCA_039180245.1 Pseudomonadota bacterium
ATGATCAGCGCCAGCGCCATCACCCCGGCCCCGGCCCCGCCGCCGGCCGCCCCCAGCAAAAAGCCCGAGCGGCGACCATGCGCCTCCATGTGATTGGCCAAGAAGGGGGCGGCGATCATCGAGCCGAGCACGATCATCGAGATCGGCAGGGTGGCCAGGATCGGGTTGGGCGCAAGATACTGTCCGGCCAGCCCACCCATCACGAAGTTGATGGGCATTTGCGCGCCAAGCACCGCCTGCGCGGTGGCCAGAACTGCAACGTTGCGGCGCGCGCGGCGTGAACTCTTGTCCGAGCCCGGATCAGATTCGGCGATGTCTAAGGAAGCCATGCTCACACGCTAGGCAGCAAATGGGGCGGGTTCTGGGCAAAACGCGGTTTTCCGGCGCGGGTTGACAGCTTTGGTTAACAAAAATGACTACCCGTTCAACAGCCCGGTGCTGGATGCGCAAAACCTTGCCGATGGCCCCCGCGAAACGGCCATGTTGCGCGGAATTCAGCGCAGGCGAAAGTCGAACCCGGGATCGCGCAGGCTGCACAGCGTCGGCAGTTCGTCAAAGGGCTTTTCGACGAATGCGCGGGTCAGCGTGCGGGCGCAGAAGGCCGCGTCCATCACCGAATGCGATGCGCCCGGCACGATATGGAGCTGGCCGTTTTCAAGCGTTTCCAGCGCCTGGCGGGCATAGGCCGGCGGGGTGACGGGGTCATGCGCGCCGACCAGCATCAAGGTGGGGATCGCGCTGACCACAGGCTCGGCAAAGCCCGAGCTGCGCGGGCGGCTGGGCCAGCCATTGCAGGCCGGCAGCATCAGCGCGGTGCCCAGCCAGCTGGCCAGCCGGGGGTGCTTGTCGATGGCAGCGCGCAGCACCGTCTCGTCATACCAGACAAAATCATCGTTGCAGTTGACCGCCGCTTGCATGCCGTAAGACCAGTCCGAAAAGAGCGAATCATAGACATAGGGTTCCAGCAGGATCTCGCGGAACAGGTCCATATCGCCGCGGGCCAGCGCGTCGAGCCCATAGGGCAGGGTCTGGATGCCATCGATCCAGTAAAGGCTGTAAAAGGCGATGTCGATCAGGGTGACATCGTCGAGCTCGAAATGAAGCCGCGGGCTGCGGCCTTCGGGATCATCGGCATAGACGGCAACCGGATCGGCGCGCAGCCGGGCGATGGAGGCATCGAACTCCGCTTCCAGCCGCGGATAGGTCCGGGCGCAATCGGCATCGGCCGCGCAGGCGGCAAAGAACGCGTCCAGCGCATCGACAAAGGGCTGCGGATCGGACCAGTGCCGGTTGACCGAGGGCGGGAAGACGCTGTCAAAGACCGAGGCCGTGACGCCGCGCGGATCCTGGCGCATCACCTCCAGCCCCAGCCGGGTGCCGTAGGAGACGCCGTAAAGGATCCAGCGCTCGATCCCCAGGGCGCGGCGCAGCGCGGCAACATCGCGCGCGCTTTCAGTTGTGGAATAGGCGGCGAGGTCATAGCCCTGGCGGGCAAGCCGGTCGAGGCAGGTGCGGTTGGCTTGGGCGGCATTCTCCAGCCAATCCGTCGGCGGGCCCGGCCGCTCGGTGGCGCCCAGATAGACCTTGGGGTCGCCATATTCCGGACAGGTCATGCCGACCCCGTCGACGGTGATGCCGCGCTGGGCAAACAGCACCACGTCGCGGTCGCCCGCCCAGCCCATCACCCAGTCGATGTAATACTCCCAGAATTCCAGCCCGTCGCCATCGGCAAATTCCATCGACTGGCCGGGCCCGCCGCTGAGAAACACCACCGGGTCGAGCCCGCGATCGGTTTCGGCGCGCAGGATGCGCACATGCAGATAGATCTTGCGGCTGTCGGGGTCGGCGCGGTCTTCGGCGACCTCCAGCACCCCGCAGTCGACGGCCCGGCCCAGCCCCGGCGCCTCGGGGCAGCCATGGCGCAGCCAGGCCGCTGTGCTGTCCTGCTCGCGCTGGGGGATTTTTTCTTTGCGGGCTTGGGCCGGGTGACCGGCGGCCAGGATCAGGGCCAAGATCAAGCCAAGGGCAAGGGCCGGGATCTGGGCAAGGAAGAGGCCAAGGCTCGATCGCAGCGCGGCTGCGGGCCGGAGAAAACGAAACAATGGAATCACAGCGGCCGCTCTTTCATGGATCTCGATCGGGCCGATGCTAGCATTGCTGCGCTGGACGGGCCAGATGGCTGCGTGCCTGGGCCAGATGGCTGCGTGCCTGCGCCAGATGACGGTGTGGCTGGGCCAGATGACGGTGCGGCCGGGTGAGATGGCTGCGGCATTGGCCCGGCGCCGCACGGGCGGGATGTCAGCGCATCGGCACGGGCTTTGCGGTGGGTGCGGGACGGCGCGCGCGCTGCACGGCAAGAATGCCGGCCGCGACGATGGCCACGCCCAGCGCGTCGCGCAGGCCCAGGGGCTCGCCCAGGACAAGGGCCGCGACGGCGACGCCCAGGAACGGGTTGAGGAAGTGAAAACTGGCCGCCTGGGTGGGCCCGATGCGGCGCACCAGCCAGAACCAGGTGAGGGTCGCGGCGAGACCGGGGAAGATGGTGGTGTAGGCAAAGGCCAGGCCCAGCGTCGGGGTCCAATTGACCTGCCAGTCGTCAAAGAGCAGGGCCAGCGGCAGAAGGGTGACGCTGCCCACCAGCATTTGCATTCCGACGATCATCAAGAGGTCGCGTTTGGGCAGCGCGTCGCGCAGCAAGAGCGTGGCGCCGGCCAGCGACATAAGCCCGGCGAGCATCAGCGCGAGGCCGGCCGCATCGACGCCGCCGCCGGCCAGCCGCCCCTCCAGGATCAGCCCGACCCCGGCCAGGCCGATCACCAGGCCGGCCATGGCCAGCGGGCTGAGCCGCTCGTTGAACAAAAGCCGGCTGGCCAGCGCCACGACCAGCGGCAAGAGGCTGGCGATGATGACCGCGACGCTCGCCTCGACCCAGCGCATGGCCAGGAAGTTGAGGCCCAGATAGAGCGTGTTCTGGCAAATGCCGAAGAGGAGGACCGCCCCCCATTGGGCGCGGCTGATCCGGGCGGATTGGCCCAAGAGCGCGGCGATGGCGATCGCCACGAGGGCCGAGAGCGCAAAGCGGACCGAAAGCGCGGCAAAGGGCGGTGCGTCGGCAACGACCAGCCGGGCCGAGGTGAAGGCCGAGCTCCACATAAAGGCAAAGGCGAAGCCGGCGAGCAGCGCGCGGATGTCCATGCAGGGGTCTTTCGCCTCCGTGTTCGGGCTGCTCTGTGCCGGATCGTGGGGGGGAGCGCAAGCGATCCGGCCGGACGGCCCGGGCGGGTGAGGGGTCGGGAGCGCTGGAGAAGCGGGGCGGGCCTTGGCCTTCACGCTGGCTGCCGTAAGACGGCAACAGTGAAGCCGGAGGAGCGTGGAGGCCAAGGCCCGCCCCGAGCAGCGCAGCGCCACCGATCTGAACCGCGCCACCGGCCATTTTGCCAACGGATTTTCGAACCTTTTTATTTCCGACCAAGAGGCCCAGCACTCCACCAGCGGCTAGTCCACCCAATGCGCCACCAGGGATTTTCTCGGTCAAGCCAGACAGTC
>JBCDDO010000356.1:0-3529 GCA_039180245.1 Pseudomonadota bacterium
AGCGCATCGCGCATGCCCGCCGATTCCACCTGGAACACCGCGACCGTCGCCGCCGCCGAATAGAGCGCATAGGTCTTCGCGTCGTCCAGGGGGATGGTGGCAATGTCGAGCGTGAGCCCGCGCGCGGCCATGATGTCGAGCGCGTTTTGGATGACCGTCAGGGTCTTCAGCCCCAGAAAGTCGAACTTCACCAGCCCGGCCTCTTCGACCCATTTCATGTTGAACTGGGTGGCGGGCATGTCGGATTTGGGGTCGCGGTAGAGTGCCACCAGCTCTTCCAAGGGCCGGTCGCCGATCACCACCCCGGCGGCATGGGTCGAGGCGTTGCGGTAAAGCCCCTCCAGCTTGCCGGCAATGTCGAGCATGCGCGCGACCACCTCCTCGCGCGCCGCCTCCTCGCGCAGCCGCGGCTCATCGGCCAGCGCTTTGGTGATCGAGACCGGTTTGACGCCTTCAATGGGGATCAGCTTGGAAAGCCGGTCGGTTTGCCCGAAGGGCATCTGCAGCACCCGCCCGACATCGCGCACCGCGGCCTTAGAGAGCATCGCGCCGAAGGTGATGATCTGGGCCACCCGATCGCGCCCGTATCTCTCCTGCACATAGGCAATCACCTCCTCGCGCCGGTCCATGCAGAAATCGATGTCGAAATCGGGCATCGACACGCGGTCGGGGTTGAGGAAGCGCTCAAAGAGAAGGCCATAGCGCAGCGGGTCGAGATCGGTGATCGTCAGCGCCCAGGCCACAACCGAGCCCGCGCCCGACCCGCGGCCCGGCCCGACTGGGATGCCCTGCTCCTTGGCCCATTTGATGAAATCGGCGACGATGAGGAAATAGCCGCAATAATCCATCCGCTCGATGACCGAGAGCTCAAAGGCCAGCCGTTCCTCATAAACCGTGACATCTTCGGCCGGTTCAATCGCGGCCAGCCGGGCGGCGAGGCCCTGGCGGGATTGGCGGCGCAGCTCCTCGACCTCATCCTGGGCAAAGCGCGGCAGGATCGGTGCACGCTTGCGCGGGCGATAGGCGCAGCGGCGGGCAATTTCGACGGTGTTTTCCACGGCTTCGGGCAAATCGGCAAACAAATCAGCCATTTCGTCCGAACTCTTAAACCTGTGCTCCGGCGTCAGATGCCGTCGCGCGGCGGATTGGTCGACATAAGCCCCCTCGGCAATGCAGATCAGCGCGTCATGCGCGTCGTAAAGATCGGCCGAGGCAAAATAGACATCATTGGTCGCAACCAGGGGCAGATCGCGGGCATAGGCGAGAGCCACCAGTGCCGGCTCGGTTGCCTCTTCGGCCGGGATGCGGCCCTGATTGTTCGGCCCATGGCGCTGGATCTCGATGTAGTAACGGTCGGCAAAGGCGGCCTCCAGCCGTCCCGACAGGGCCTCGGCCTCGGCGGTTTTGCCCGCGGCAATCAGCTTGCCCAGCGGCCCCTCCGCCCCACCTGACAGGCAAATGATGCCGTCCGCATGCCCGCACAGCGTCGCCAGATCGACATGCGCCACCCCGCCGGCCGCGTCGAGATAGGCGCGCGAGGAAAGCGCCATCAGATTGCGGTACCCGGCCTCGCTCTGGGCCAGCAGCACAAGGGGTGCCGGATCTGGTATGCGGCCGCCCGGCGGCGCTGCGGCAAAGGCCAGCGCCAACTGGCAGCCGATGATCGGCTGGACCCCCTCGGCCGCTGCTTTTTCGGCAAATTCCAGGGCGCAAAAGAGGTTGTTGCTGTCGGTCACAGCGACCGCGGGCATCCCGGCGGCGCGCGCCAAGCCTGGCAAGGCTTTGACGTGAATTGCCCCTTCCAAAAGCGAATAGGCGGTGTGGGTGCGCAGATGGATGAATCGGGGCTCGCTCATTGCCAAAGGCTAGCAGGTTTTGGGGGCATGGCCAGGCCAGACACCCAGATCTATGACGCGCCAGGGCTTTTGGCCAATCCACTGCGTGGCTGCGCGATGCGATTGTGAACCGGAAAATGCCCGATCCCAGATGCCGCCATCGTTTGGCCGCAACGCGGCACACTCATCGCTGGCGCCGCGCTGCTCACTGTGCCAAGCCTGGCCCAGACATCCAGGGAGAGGCGGCATGAAAATCGGGTTCATCGGGCTGGGCAATGTCGGCGGCAAGCTCGCCGGCAATCTCATCCGCAACGGGGCGGATGTGGTGGTGCGCGACCTTGACCCCGAGGCCGCCAAACCGTTTTTGGACCTTGGTGCGGGTTGGGGCGACAGCCCGGCCGCCATGGCCCGGGATTGTGCGTTTCTGATCACCTGCCTGCCATCGCCTGCGGCCTGTTCGGCTGTTGTCGAAGGACCTGACGGGCTGCTGGGTGGGCTCGGCCCCGGCAAGATCTGGGCTGAGATGTCCACAACCGACGCGGCAGAGGTCGCGCGACTGGCGGCTCTGGTCACCACAACCGGGGCGCAAGCGCTGGAATGCCCGGTCTCGGGCGGCTGTCATCGCGCGGCAACCGGCAACATCTCGATCTTTGCCGGCGGCCCGCGCGAGACCTTCGAGCAGGCGCTGCCGGTGCTTACCATCTTGGGCCGGCGGGTGCTGCATACAGGCCCGCTCGGCAGCGCTTCGGTGCTGAAAGTGCTGACCAATTACCTGGCCACCGCGCATCTTGTGGCGCTCTCCGAAGCGCTGACCACCGCGCATGCGGCCGGTATGGACCTCAACACCACCTATGAGGCAATCCGCATCTCATCGGGAAACTCCTTTGTCCATGAAACCGAAAGCCAAGTGATCCTCAACGGCTCGCGCGATATCAGCTTCACGATGGATCTGGTGCTCAAGGATATCGGGCTGTTTCAGTCCATCGCCGAGGATCACGGGCTGCCGCTGGAGCTCTCGCCGCTTCTCATTCGCCTCTTTAACGAGGCGCAGGACCGCTACGGGCCGCGCGAATGGTCGCCCAACATCATCCGACGGCTTGAGGACGCATCGGGCCTGACCGTCACCGCCTCGGGATTTCCGGCCGAGCTTGTCGATGACGAACCGTCAGCGCGGGGCGCCGAGGTTGTGCCCCAGCGTTGAGTTGCTTGTGTTTTGGGCAGCACGGCCCGAACGCGGCATGCGCCGCAGGAACTGCCCAACTTCGCAGCAGAAGCGCTTGCATCGATGGCGCAAATGAGTCGAGATAAGCGCTGAGATGCAGGGGGCGCTGTGGGACGGTTGACGACACATGTTCTGGACACGGCGCGTGGCTGCCCCGCCGCGGGCATCGCGGTCTGGCTCTATCGCCTGTCGGGCAACGGTCACAAAAAGCTGGTTGAAGCGGTCACCAATGCCGATGGGCGCACCGACGCGCCGCTGCTCGCGGGCACGGACTTCAAAGCCTCGATCTATGAGCTGGTCTTCTTTGCCGGGGCCTATCTGCGTTCGGCCGGGCTGGTACAGGACGAGGCACTCTTCCTCGATCAGATCCCGATCCGCTTTGGCCTGACCGAAGATGCGCATTACCATGTGCCGCTTCTCCTCTCGCCCTACGGCTATTCGACCTATCGGGGCTCGTGAATGCGGCCCTTGA
>JBCDDO010000357.1:0-3524 GCA_039180245.1 Pseudomonadota bacterium
CGGACAGGCAGCCCCCCTAGGAGTGGGCATCCCCTACGGACAGGCGCCTATGCAGAACGGGCGCCCATGCCGAACGGGTGCCCATGCCGAACGGGCGCCTGCTGCGAACTGCGCCCGCAATGGAGGGCGCGTGTTGGGCAAAGCGCGTGTTGAGGACAGGCGCAAACTGCGGAGAGGGTTTGCCTGAGGCGCCCGCTGCAAACGGGGCCGTCCATACGGCAAGCCGCGCGGTGCGATCCCCAGCCGACGCGCAAGGGGGGCTCCCGCGCGTGGCCCCGCATCAGAGATGCGCGGCCGTGCTTTGGGCCCGGCCCGCCGCCAGGGCGGCGGGTCCCGCGGCGGCCAGGTTGGGGGCAGACCGGAGCCGTTGCGCGGCGTTTGCCGGGGTCAGCCGGTGGGTGCGGCCTGAACGACCTGTACCATGACGGCGGAGTAGAAGACGAAGGTCGCTGCCAGCACGAAGCCATGCCAGATCGCGTTCTGATAGGGCAGCGAATCCCACAAATGAAAGATCACGCCGACCGAATAGAGCGCGCCGCCGGCCAGCATCAGGATGAACGCCACCCCAGAGAGACCGGCCCACATGTCCGGAATGAGCAGCACGCCGGCCCAACCCAGCGCCAGGTAAAGCGCAATCGAAAGCCCCTCCCAGCCCTCGGACCGGGCGATCTTGGCCAGGGCGCCGGTGGCCGCGGCGCACCACACACCGGTCAACAGCCATGCCGAGGTCGCGCCCCCGGCCAGCACGGCGAAGGGCGTCTGGGTGCCGGCGATCTTGAGATAGATCGAGGCATGGTCGAGCCGGCGCAAGATCGGGCGGATCCGATGGGTGCGGATCATGTTATAGGCCCCGGAGAGACCCAGCGTGGCGAGCACGCAGGCCGCATAGACCGACAGGGCCAGCATGGTCGCGGCCGAGCCGTCCCAAACCGCAGCCAGGGTCAGCAGGATCGGCAGCGAAACCAGCGCAAGCCCAATGCCCGCGACATGCACCGCGGCATCGGCTATTCGTTCAATCCGGTGCGCCTCACGCATCGAGCACTCCTGCCCAGTCGCAACAACGGGAAACTGGGTTCACCCTGCTTAGCCTAGTGTTCACCCGGTATCGCGACAAGGATGCCGACAATTGGATGAAAAAGCGTGAAGATCATGGCGCCGGGCGCGGCATGGCCGCGTGCGTCTGATCGACCTGCGTGCAGCGGGACAGGACCGGGCCCGGGCAGCCGGTCCTTCACGTCAGAGAGCGATCACATTCTGCGCCGGGCCATAGGGAAAGCCGGTGATGTTTTCGGCCCCATCGGCGCCGACGACCAGGATGTCATGCTCGCGATACCCACCGGCCCCGGGCATGCCCTCGGGCAAGGTCAGCATCGGCTCCATCGAGACGACCATCCCCGGGGCAAGCACCGTCTCGATGTCTTCGCGCAGCTCCAGCCCCGCCTCGCGACCGTAGTAATGGCTGAGTACGCCAAAGGAATGCCCGTAGCCGAAGGTGCGCCGCTCCAAGAGACCGGCATCGTCCAAAAACCGGTTGAGCTCGCGGGCAATGTCACCGCAGCGCGCACCGGGTCGGATCAGGCTCAGCCCCAGTTCATGCGCCGCGACATTGACCAGCCACACGCGCAGGCTTGCCGCATCCGGCGCGCCCAGAAACAGCGTGCGCTCCAACGCCGTGTAATAGCCCGAGATCATTGGAAAGCAGTTGAGCGACAGGATGTCGCCCGGCGCCAGCGCCCGCGTGGTGACCGGGTTGTGGGCGCCATCGGTGTTGAGGCCGGACTGAAACCACACCCAGCTGTCGCGCAGCTCGCTGTTGGGAAAGGCGCGGGCAATCTCGCGCTCCATCGCGTCGCGCCCGGCCATGGCGATGTCGATCTCGCGCGCGCCCGGGCGGATCTCGGCGCGGATGGCGGCCCCGCCCAGATCGGCAATGCGCGCCCCTTCGCGGATCAGCGCGATCTCGGCCGGGCTTTTGACCATGCGTTGGGCGGCCATGGCGGGGGCAAGATCGGTGGGATCGGGGCTGTCGAGAAACGCGGCGAGCTTTTGGGCCATAGCCAGGCTCAGATGATCGCCCTCCACCCCCAAAGATTTCACACCGGGCAGGCAAGCCGCAACGGCGCGCCAGAAATTGTCGCGGGTCCAGTCGGTATAGGTGAGCGTGGGGCAGGCGGCGCGGCGCCCGGGTTGGCCATAGTCGATGTTCGCGGCGATCAGCGTGGCGCTGTCATGGGTGACGGCCAGGCCATAGGGGCGACCAAAGGCGCAATAGAGAAAGCCCGAGTAATAGGCGATGGCGTGCATCGAGGTCAGCAGCGCGGCCTCGACATCGGCGCGGGCCATCAGTGCGCGCAACCCGCCCAGCCGATCGGCATATTCGGCATCCGAAAAGGGCAGGGGCGCGCGCGGGCCGTTCACAATCTCAAAATGGGCGGGGCGGTCCATGGCCGGGCCTCCAAGCTGTGCAGGTCCGGGCGTGCAGGACGGGATGGCCGGAGCAGACCGCCCGGGTGGGCGGCCCCCGCGACGACGCCATCGCCGGGTGCCGCGGCGACCCTGCGCTGGCCGAAATGACCGGTCAAGAGCGTTGCGCATGCCCGAAGCGGTGCGACATGCGCGCGCAGTCTTGCGCCGCGCCGCGCCGCCGACTAACCCTGAAGGAAGACCGACCCTGACCTGCCGCGACCCACGGGAGAGCGCATGCCGACCAGCGACCCGCAGCTTCTCGTCTCAACCGACTGGCTGGAGGCGCATCTGGGTGCTCCGGACCTCAGGGTGCTCGATGCGAGCTGGTTTCTGCCCGATGCACGGCGCGACCCGCGCGCGGAATATGCCGAGCGGCACATCCCAGGGGCGCTTTTCTTTGACATCGACGAGATCGCCGACACCACCTCGGTGCTGCCACACATGGTGCCGCCGGTGGAGAAGTTCATCAGCCGGATGCGGGCCATGGGGGTGGGCGATGGCCACCGGATCGTCGTCTATGATGCCGGCGGCATGTTCTCCAGCCCGCGGGTGTGGTGGATGTTTCGGCTGTTTGGCACCCGCGATGTGGCGGTTTTGGATGGCGGCCTGCCCAAATGGATCGCCGAGGGCCGCCCCGTGGAAGAGGACGCCCCGTTGCCGCGCGAGCGTCACTTCACCGCAAGGCGCGATGCGGCACTGATCCGCGATGTCACCCAGGTGGCCCGGGCGGTCAAGCTGGGCGATGAGCAGATCGTCGATGCGCGCTCGCCGGGTCGGTTTCGCGGGGAGGAGCCCGAGCCCCGTCCAGGATTGCGGGCGGGCCATATTCCGGGCTCGTACAATGTGTATTACCGCGATCTTTTGAGCGAAGACGGCACCATGAAGGACACGGCCGCGCTGCGCGCTGTTTTTGGGGCCGCCGGGGTCGATCTGGCGCGGCCCATCGTGACGACATGCGGGTCCGGCGTCACAGCGGCCATTCTGGCCCTGGCCCTGGCCCGTCTCGGGCATGGCCAGCATGCGGTTTATGACGGCTCCTGGGCCGAATGGGGCAGCTA
>JBCDDO010000358.1:0-3482 GCA_039180245.1 Pseudomonadota bacterium
CTTTCGCGGCACCGTAGAGGTAATTGCCCAGCCGCCCGCGATCACCGGCGACCGAGCCCACGCCCAGAACCGTGCCGCCGCGCGCCTCGATCAGCGGCGCCAGACGGTGCAGCGTGCCGGCCAACCCGGTGAAATTGTCCGACATCAGCCCATCGATCAGCTCGGGCGCGGCATCCATCGCCGCCTGCTCGGGCATCGAGCCGGCAAAGACCGCCACGCCCAGCGGCCCGGTCTGCTCCCCCGCCAGGGACGCGAGCGCCGCATGGCTCTCCGGCGCGCGCGTGTCCCAGGCCGCAACCTCAACCGATGCGGCACCGCGCGCCCGCGCATCGGCGGCATCGCGGGCCAGATCCTCGACATCGCGGCCCGCCAGGATCAGCGCATGCCCGCGCTTTGCCGCCTCGCGCGCAAAGGGCCGCGCCATGGCCGAGCTTGCGCCCAGGATCACCCAACAGGCGCTCATGCGCCGCGCAGCGCAAGCCGGCGCGCCAGATCGGTCTGAAACCGCGCATCCGGGTCCAGCTCCTCCAGCATTGCGCGGAATGCCGGCAATTCGGGATACATCGCCGCCACCGCCTCGGGGCGCGCCAGCGCATCCTTGGCGAGGTAAATCCGCCCGCCGGCCGCCTGGGTCATCTCCTCAAGCCGCGCGATCAGCGGCGCGGCCGTGGCCCGGTTGGGAAAATCGACCGCCAGCGTCCATCCTTCCATGGGAAAGGAGAGCATGCCCGCCCGGCCGGGCCCGAGCTTTTTGAGCACGGCGAGCGGCGAGGCGAGCCCGGCCTCCGACACCGCCTCCAAAATCGCCTGCAGCGTGTCGAGCGCGGCTTGCGGCAGCACGCATTGAAACTGGTGAAAGCCGCGCTTGCCGTAAAGCCGGTTCCAGTCGCGCAGACTGTCCAGCGGAAACAGAAACTTGGTCAGATGCCGCTGGCGAACCCGCCCGCCCGCGGGCACCCGCGCGAAATAGGCCCGGTTGAAAAGCCGCACGACGGGCCGCGACAGCAACAGCCCCGGCGCATCGATGGGGATCTTCGGGCCGCGCCCGGCCGGACGCGCCTTGCCGGGCGCGCGGGCAAAATCGGCCTCCTCCAGAATGCCGCGGCCCAGATCGGCGCCGCGCGCGGTCGCATCGATCCAGCCCACCGTGAACGGATGGTTCGACCCCTCCAACGCCTCCAAAAACGCGTCGAGATCGGGGATCCGATGCTCTTCGACCTCCATCACCGCACCCGGGCAGGGCGCAAGCTGCAGCCGCGCCGACCGGATGATCCCGGTCAGCCCGACCCCGCCGGCCGTGGCGCGAAACGCGTCGGGATCGCCCTCGGGCGTGAGGCGCCGCACCGTGCCATCTGCGCCCAAAAGCTCGATCTCGCGCACATGCTGGGCAAAACTGCCGGCCTGGTGGTGGTTTTTGCCATGCACGTCATTGGCAATCGCCCCGCCAACCGTGGCATGCCCGGTGCCCGGCACCACCGCCGGCATCCAGCCGCGGGGCGCAAACACATCGATGAGCGCGCGCAGGGTGATGCCGGCCTCGACCTCGATCTCGCCGCTGGCCTCGTCGAAACTCAGGATCCGGTCCAGCCGGGTCATCAGCACGCCCGGCCCGGCGCCGTTCAGCGCCGCATCGCCATAGGAGCGCAGCCCGCCGATGGCCGCCAGCGGCTGCGGCTCGGCGCTCAGGATCGCGTCGAGCGCTGCGGCCTTCTCGGGCCGCGCCAGGCGCCCGTCGGCCTGCCGGACCCGACCCCAGCCCGCATAGGTTTTTTCTGCCCAGATCATGCGTCCCCAGGCCGGTTCTGCCGGGACCGTGCCTCGGCGATGGGGAATATGCCCAACCCGATCAGGATTGCAAACCAGAGTGTCGTTGCGCGGATGATCGCGGTGGCCGGCAGCGCAATCTCCAACGGCACATCGGCCAGCGCGAGCATCGCGATCATCGCAGCCTCAGCCCCGCCCAGCCCGCCGGGCAGCCCCGCCAAAGCGCCCGAGATCATTGCGGCCAGAAAGATCGCCACCGCGGTCCAAAGCGGCAGCGGCGCGCCCAGCCAGTCGAGCAGCAGGTAAAAGGCCAGCCCCTCGAAAAACCAGCCCAGCGCGCCCAGCGCCAGCGCGGGCAGCCCGGCACGGGGCCGCAGAAACGGGGCCAGCCCCGCCGCGATCCGCCGCAGCCGGGCAAAAAGCCGCCCCCAGCGACCGAGAATACGCCAGCAGAGCGTCACCGCCCGATACAAAAACCGCGGCGAGGAGGCGGCCCAGGCCAGCACCAGCGACAGCGCAATCAGCGGCCAGACAAAGCCCAGGCCCAGCGCGGACAGCCCCACCGCCAGGGCCAAAAGCAGCGCAACCGCGGCCAATTCCGAGGCGCGATCGGCCAGCGCCAGCGGCGCTGTGCGGTCAATCGGCCAGCCGGTCTCGCGCCCCAGCCAGCGCAGCCGCACCAGCTCGCCCAGCCGCCCGGGCGTCGCGGTCAACGCAAACCCGCCCAGATAATGCCGCGTGTTCTGGGAAAACCCGGTCGGCAGCCCGGCAGAGCGCGCCAGATGATGCCAACGCGCGGCCCGGGCCAGGTAATTGCCAAGCGACAGGACAAGCAAAAGCGCCGCATGCCACAGGCTCAGCCGGCCCAGCGCATCGGCCGTCTCCTGCCAGCCGGTGGCAAGAACCGCCGCCACCAGGCTGGCCACGAACAGGCCCAACAGAAGCCCGGTGGTCAGAAGCCCTGGTCTTTGAGAGGCAGCGGCCAGCATGGTCCCCACAGCGTTGCACCCGGTTTGCGCGCAGATCCGTCGCGCCGGCCCCCGAGCACCTGACCGCCCATTGCGACGGTTTTGCGGCGCCATTCCGGTCGGACCGCGACCTTTGCGCGAAAACCACGCTCAAAAACTGCGCCCAACTCTGCGCCCAGCCACGCCGCCGCGGAGCTCATGCCACCTTCGGTCAAATCAACGCCGCGCGGCACCCGACCGAACCCGGCCCGGGCGCAGAAAGCCAGCCTTGCGCCCCGGCTGCGACCGCGGTCGGCGGCTCAGACGAGCTTTGCCTCGGTCTTGGCGTCCATCTCCTCGCGGGTGACACCGGGCGCCAGCTCGACCACCGACAGCCCGCCCTCAACCACATCCAAAACGCCCAGATTGGTGATGATCCGGTCGACGACCTGCCGGCCGGTCAAGGGCAGGCTGCATTCATGCAAAAGCTTGGGATCGCCGGCCTTGTTGGTGTGGTCCATGATCACCACCACCCGGCCGACCCCGGCGACCAGATCCATCGCGCCGCCCATGCCCTTGACCAGCTTGCCCGGGATCATCCAATTGGCCAGATCGCCGCTCTCCGAGACCTCCATCGCGCCCAAAATCGCCATCGCGATCTTGCCGCCGCGGATCATGCCAAAGCTCGCGGCACTGTCGAAATAGGCGGTCCGGTCCAGCTCGGTGATGGTCTGCTTGCCGGCATTGATCAGATCGGCATCCACCTCGGCC
>JBCDDO010000359.1:0-3478 GCA_039180245.1 Pseudomonadota bacterium
CCGTCGCGCACGTCGATGCCCAGCCCGGCGCCGCCGCCCGACAGGGTGGTGATCATCCCCACCTTCAGCGTCTCGGCCTGCACGGCCCCGGCCGTCCAGCCCAGTGCGGCCGTCAATGCTGCCACCAATCCCATCGTCTTCATATCACTCTCCCTGTTTTGTTCGGGCAGCTCAGGCCCGCTCTTTCAGTCGGAATCGTTGGATCTTGCCGGTCTCGGTCTTGGGCAAGGCATCTGTAAAGACCACCCGGCGGGGATATTTGTAAGGGGCAATCGCCGCCTTGACGTGATCCTGCAGCGCTTTGGCGGTGAGCGGGTCGGGTGCCGCACCCGGCACCAGCACCACATGCGCCTCGACGATATGGCCCCGTTCGGCATCCGGCGCGCCGATCACCGCGCATTCGGCCACCGCGTCATGCGCCAAAAGGGCGGCTTCGACCTCTGGCCCGGCGATGTTGTAGCCCGCGCTGACGATCATATCGTCATTGCGCGCCGCGAAGTGGAAATAGCCCTCGTCATCCTGCCAGAACGCATCGCCGGTGATGTTCCAGCCTTCTTGCACATAGCCTGCTTGGCGGTCATCGGAGAGGTAGCGACAGCCCGTGGGCCCGCGCACCGCCAGCCGCCCGACCGCGCCGCGGGGCATTTCGGCGCCATCCGGCCCGACCACCTTGGCGGCATAGCCCGTCACCGGCCGGCCCGTGCAGGCCGGGCGGTGATCGTCAAACCGGTTGGAGATGAAGATGTGCAGCATCTCGGTCGCCCCGATCCCGTCGAGCATCGGCTTGCCGGTTTTCGCAATCCAGGCCTCATAGACCGGGGCCGGCAAGGTTTCTCCAGCCGAAACGGCCGCGCGCAGGGACGACAGATCCGCCCCCTCCTCCATCGCCTGCAGCATCACCCGATAGGCAGTGGGCGCAGTAAAGCAGACCGTGGCGCGAAACTGCTGGATGATCTCGATCAGGTTCGGGGGCGAGGCGTTTTCCAAGAGCGTCGCCGCGGCCCCAAAGCGCAGAGGAAAGATCGCCAAGCCGCCCAGCCCGAAGGTAAAGGCGAGCGGCGGCGAGCCGATGAAGATGTCCTGCGGCGTGACGCCCAGCACCTCGCGCGCATAGCCATCGGCGATGATCAGAAGATCGCGGTGGAAATGCATCGTGGCCTTGGGGGTGCCCGTGGAGCCCGAGGTGAAGCCCAAAAGCGCCACATCGTCCCGCCCGGTGGGCACAGCCTCGAACTGCACTGGCTTGGTCAGCGCCAGCCGGTCGAGCTCGGCATCATGATTGGCAGTGCCGTCGAACCCCACAACGGTGGTGAGGTGGCGACTTTCCTTTGCACAGGCGGTGAGCTCATCCATCAGCCGCGTGTCGCACAGCGCATGGGTGATCTCGGCCTTGTCTACGATTGCCGTCAATTCGCCCGCGCGCAGCATCGGCATGGTGTTGACGACCACCGCGCCCGCCTTTGTGGCGGCAAGCCAGCAGGCGACCATGGCCGGGTTGTTGGCCGAGCGGATCAGCACCCGATTGCCGGGTTTCACGCCCAGATCGGCGACCAGCGCATGGGCCAACCGATTGGTCCAATCGGCAAGCTCCTTATAGGTGCGCCGACGCCCATTGCCGATCAGCGCGGTGTTGTCGCCAAACCCCCGCGCGACCATCGCATCGGTCAGCTCAACCCCGGCATTCAACCGCTCGGGATAGTCGAACCCATCAAGCACAAACGCAGGCCACTGGTCCCCAGGCGGCAGGTTGTCGCGCGCGAAGCTGTCGGAATGGGCCGAGGGTCCGAGCATCACTCATTGGCCTCGGGCGGCAGGAAATCGACCTCATGCGCGGCCGAGGCCGCCAGCACCGCCTCGATGTCGGTCATATTGTGCAAGATGCGGAAGAGATCGGGCAGCTTGCCCGTCGGTGAGACCCAGAAAAGCGCCCGCACCGGCGCATCGCTCTTGTTGAAATAGCCATGCGGCACGCCGCGCGGCATCCGCACAAGATCCCCCGCATGCGCTGTCTGCCAGACCCCGTCGAGCTTCAGCTCCAGCTGGCCTTCCTGGACCAGGATGAACTCGTCCTGGGTGGGATGCACATGTACCGGAACATTCTGGCCGGGCTCGGAATTCGCCTCGAAGGAAAAGCTGCTCGTGCAGAGGGATTTGGGGAAATAGCGTTGCCCCAGGATGTTCCACTCAACCCCGTCGAACCCTGTGCCGTTGCGGGTGATCCCGCCATCCAATGCCGCGGTCATCGCCGTCTCCCTCGCTCAGCCCATCATCTGACGGGCGATCACAATCTTTTGGACATCCGTGGCGCCCTCATAGATCCGCAAGGCCCGGATCTCGCGGTAAAGGCTTTCCACGATCTGCCCGCGCCGCACCCCGTCGCCACCATGAAGTTGGACCGCGGTGTCGATGACCCGCTGCGCGGCCTCGGTGGCATAAAGCTTGGCCATCGCCGCCTCGCGGCTGACCCGGGGGGCACCCATGTCCTTGGTCCAGGCCGCCCGGTAGATCAGCAAGGCCGCCGCATCGATCTCCAGCGCCATATCGGCGATATGGCCTTGGACCATCTGCAGATCGCCCAACGGCGCGCCGAAAAGTTGCCGCTCGCGCACCCGCGTGAGCGTCTCGTCCAGAGCCCGGCGCGCAAAGCCCAGCGCCGCGGCCGCCACCGTGGCGCGAAACACATCCAGGACCGACATTGCGATGCGAAACCCCTGCCCCGGTGCGCCGATCAGCGCATCGCCCGGCAAGCGAACCTCATCCAGGGTGAGCCGGGCCAGCGGATGCGGGGCGATCACTTCCAGCCGCTCGGCGACGGCAAGACCGGGCGTGTCGGCCGGCATCAGGAAGGCCGAGAGCCCCTTGGCGCCCTCCCCCTCGCCGGTGCGGGCAAAAAGCGTGTAGACATCGGCAATCCCGCCATTCGAGATCCAGGTCTTCTCGCCCGAGATCACCCAATCGGCGCCGTCGCGGCGTGCCGTGGTGGTCAGATTGGCGACATCCGAGCCCGAGGCCGGCTCGGTCAGCGCAAACCCCGAGATCGCGGTGCCCGCCCGGGTGCGCGCCAGCCAGCGCCGCTGGGTCTCCGATCCAAACAGGCTCACCGCCCCCATGCCCAGCCCCTGCATGGCAAAGGCAAAATCGGCAAGCCCGTCATGGCGCGCCAGCGTCTCGCGCATCAGACACAGGCTGCGCACATCCAGCACCTCGCCGGCCCCGGCGCCGGTCAGCTGCAAATGCCCGTCCGCTCCAAGCCGCGCGACCAGATCCCGGCAGGCCGCATCGACATCGCCATGATCGACCGGCAAGGCCTCGCCCGCCCAGCCAGCGATCGCCGCGGCCAGAGCCCGGTGCCGCTCCTCGAAAAACGGCCAGTTCAGATAACTTGCATCCGCCATGCGCTTCTTCTTGGTCCCAATACTCCGGGGGGTCCGGGGGGCTGGCCCCCCGGGCGGTGTATGCCGTCCTGGAACGGCAAAAA
>JBCDDO010000360.1:0-3478 GCA_039180245.1 Pseudomonadota bacterium
CGAAGGGCGCGTCATCGACGGTGATCCCGACCTTTTCAACCGGCGTGACGAGGTAATAGGCGTCATCCGCGTCCCGGCGCAGGATCGAGGCGAAGAGCTTGACCAGCGGCATCCGGCCGATCGGCGTGCCCAGATAATACCACAGACCGTCGCGCGCGATGCGGATGTCCAGCGCGCCGCAATAGGGCGGATCCCACAGATGCACCGGCGGCGGCCCGCGCCGGCCCAGACGGGTTGCGCTCTGGGCGAGCCCTTCGGCGCTCACCGGTGTGGGGGTGTGCGCGGCCGTTGCTTTGCTGCCCATGGCCGTGGCATCCTCGGCTCTCGCGCCTTCGTGATCGCCATTTTCCATCGCGTTTTCCGCCCGTTCGCCATGCCCTATGGACATATCCTTGCATCATCGTAGGTATGGGGGAAGGGGTCCTCGGCCTCAAGCGGCCCTGATGTTATGAAGGAGACCTGCATGAGCGATCCGGCCGAAGCGATGCTGGCGGAGATTGAAACCACAAGCGCGCAGCTTGTGCAGGCACGCGAACAGTTGGCGCGGCGGGTGATCGGGCAGGACAAAGTGCTCGATCTTGCGCTCATCACGCTTCTGTCGGGCGGACATGGGCTGATGGTGGGGGTGCCCGGTCTGGCAAAGACCCGCTTGGTCGAGGCGATGGGCACTGTGACGGGCCTGAATTCGGGCCGGGTCCAGTTCACCCCCGATCTGATGCCGGCCGACATCATCGGGGCCGAAGTGCTGCAGAGTGCCGAGGATGGCAGCCGGGCGTTTCACTTCATGGAAGGGCCGATCTTCTGCCAGCTTCTTTTGGCCGATGAAATCAACCGTGCCTCGCCGCGGACCCAGTCGGCCCTGCTTCAGGCCATGCAGGAGCGGCATGTGACGGTCGCGGGCCAGCGCCGCGATCTGCCGCCGCCCTTTCATGTGCTTGCCACCCAGAACCCGGTGGAGCAGGAGGGCACCTATCCGCTGCCCGAAGCACAGCTCGACCGTTTTCTTTTGCAAATCGACATCGACTATCCCGACCGTGGTGCCGAGCGCGAGATCCTTCTGGCCACGACCGGGGCCGAGGAGGCACAGGCCGAGCAGGTGCTCGATGCGGCCAGTCTGATGGCCGCGCAGCGCCTTGTGCGCCGGTTGCCCGTTGGCGAACAGGTGGTCGAGGCGATCCTCGATCTGGTGCGCGCCGCCCGACCCGGCACTGCCGATGCGTCCGAGCGGGTGACCAGATCGGTCAGTTGGGGGCCGGGGCCCCGCGCCGCTCAAGCGCTGATGCTCGCGGTTCGGGCGCGCGCACTGATCGACGGACGCCTGGCGCCCAGCCTCGACGATGTCGTCGCCCTCGCCGAACCCGCGCTGAAGCACCGAATGGCCCTAGGCTTTGCCGCGCGGGCCGAAGGCCAGACGCTGGAGGCGCTGATTGGTGAGCTGGCCGAACGGATCACCGGCCGCGCCGAGGCTGCATGAGCGAGGCGCGCAGCCCCGAATGGCTGCGGCGCGATGCCGAGAAGATCACCGGCACGCTTCCGCCGCTGATGGCCGAGGCCGAGCGGCTGGCGCATACGGTGGTCGCGGGCGTGCATGGCCGGCGGCGGGCGGGCCCGGGCGAATCGTTCTGGCAGTACCGGCATGCGGTGCCGGGTGACACGGCCGAGCGCATCGATTGGCGGCAATCGGCCCGGTCCGATGCGCTCTACATTCGCGAGATGGAGTGGGAATCGGCCCAATCGGTGCAGCTTTGGGCCGATGACGCGCTGTCGCTTGACTATCGCTCGGAGACGGCGCCGCGCTCGAAATCCGACCGCGCGGCACTCCTGGCCCTGGCCTTGTCGGTGCTTTTGGTCCGCGGCGGCGAACGCGTGGGCTTGATGGGCACGTCGCTGGCGCGACCGCGCAACGGCGAAACCCAATTGACCCGCCTGGCGCTGGAGCTCTGCCGGCCGCGCGAGACCCGGCCCGATTACGGCGCCCCGCCTGATGAGCCGATGATCCGGGGCGGTCGCGCGGTGTTTCTGTCGGACTTCATGGGGCCGCGCGACGATGTGTTTCCCTCTCTGATCCGTGCCGCCGAAGCTGGCGTTTCGGGGGCCTATGTGATGATCCTCGATCCGGCCGAAGAGAGCTTTCCCTTCGATGGCCGGATGATCTTTGAGAGCATGGGCAAGCTCGTCGATTTCGAGACCCAGCGGGCGCGGGCCCTGGCCGATGCCTATCGGGCGCGGTTGAGCGAGCGGCAGGAAGCGTTGACCGAGATGGCACGGCGCACCGGCTGGCAGTGCCTGGTGCATCGCACGTCGGAAAGCCCGCGACGTGCGCTGTTGTGGCTTTACGCCGCGATCGGCGGGTTGCGCTAGTGTGCCGGTACGCATTGCAACAGCGATGCGGGTGTTTGGTGCGGACCGCCTGTATGGGCCGCGGCGCTGCGTGCCCGACCGAACGCAGGATGACACGGAGCACTGCGTCTTGCCTAAGGATGGGGCGAGACGGCGCACCTTGCGCGGTGGCCAGTTGACGCCGGCTGAACGGCAGGTGCGCGGCGGCTGAGAGAGGAGACTGAATGCTCGGTTTTGGGGCGCTAGCATTTCTCAACCCGTGGCTGCTTGCCGGTCTCGCAGCGCTTCCCGTGCTTTGGCTTTTGCTGCGCGCCATCCCGCCCGGTCCGCGACGCCAAGCCTTCCCGGGCGTGCGGCTGTTGCTGGGCCTCAAGGATCCAGAGGTCACGCCCGAGCGCACGCCCTGGTGGCTGCTTTTGCTGCGCATGGCCGCAATTGCGGCGGCGATCGCTGCCTTTGCCGAGCCGGTCCTGAACCCCCGGCAGCCGATGACGGGGGCAGACCCTGTACTGATCGTGTTTGACGGTGGCTGGGCGTCGGCGCCAGATTGGGACGCGCGTCAGGATCGGGCGCGCGAATTGTTGGATCAAGCGGCCCGCGCGCGCCGCCCTGTGGCGCTGATGGTGCTGGCCGAGGCGCCGCCGGGGCAGCTTGGGCTCGATCTGCGTCCGGCAGCGGAATGGCAGGGTCGGATCGAAACGCTGACACCGCGACCTTGGGCGCCCGATCGCGCCGCATGGGCCGACTGGCTGAGCCAAACCGGCCAGGACGCAGAGAGCTGGTGGTTGACCGACGGGCTTGCCCATGACGCGGAGGATGACGGGTTCGCCGAGGCCCTGATCGCGCGTGGCCCGGCCACCCGCATCGCGCCGGTAGAGCGGGCCATGGCGCTGCGCCCGGCGCGGCTGGAAAATGGCCTGCTGGTGAGCGAAGCCCTTCGCGCCGATCCCGACGCTGAGCGCACGGTTCAGATCGTCGCGGTCGGCACCGATCCCGCGGGCACCGAGCGTCGCCTCGCTGTTTTGCCCGCACGCTTTGAAGCCGAGGCACTGGAGGCGCCGGTGACGCTCGATCTGCCGCTTGAGCTGCGCAACCGCATCGCACGGATCGGCATCGCATCGGAGCCCTCGGCCGGCGC
>JBCDDO010000361.1:0-3459 GCA_039180245.1 Pseudomonadota bacterium
GACGATCGGCGCCACCTCAATGCCGGCCTCGGCCAGCTGCGCCGAAAGCGCCACAGCCGTGAGCGAATTGCCGAGGATCACCGGCACCACGGCGAGGCCGAGGCTGCTGCCCGTATCGAGGCCCGCCCCCTGCGCCGCCTGTCGCAGATGCGCGCCATTGGCCGCGAGCCGGGCGACGCGCCCAGGTTCCGCCAGCATCACATCGATCGCCGTCGTCGCCGCCGCCGCGAGCGCCGGTGCGAGACCCACGGAGAAGACGAAGCCGGGCGCCGTGTAGCGCAACAGGTCGATCAGATCGCGGCTGCCTGCGATGTAGCCGCCGCTCGCCGCCAGCGTCTTCGATAGCGTGCCCATCCAGATATCAACCGATGACGCGTCGATCCCCGAAGCCTCGTGCAGCCCGCGACCGGTGCCTCCGAGAACGCCGAGCGCATGCGCCTCATCGACCATCAGCCAGGCGCCATGCCGGGCCTTGACCTCGACAAAGCGGGCCAGATCGGGGCTGTCGCCATCCATCGAGTAAAGCCCCTCGACCACGATCAGCACGTTTTCGTATTGCCGGCGGCTGCGCCGCAGCGTGTCGTCGACCCAACCCCAATCATTATGCGGAAAGCTGATGCGCTGCGCGCCGGACAGGCGGATCCCCTCGGAGATCGAATTGTGGATGAGGCTGTCGACCAGCACCAGATCGCGCGGGCCCATCAGCGTGCCGATCGTGGTGACATTGGTGGCATGGCCCGAAACCATGACGATGGCCGCCTCCGCGCCCAGGGTTTCGGCCAGCCGTTCCTCAAGCGGCGCGTGATAGGGATGCTCGCCGCCCACCAGCCGGCTGGCCCCGGCCGACACGCCCCAGCGCTCCACCGCATCTTGCGCCGCGGCCCGCACTTTGGGGTGATCGTTCAGACCCAGATAATTGTAGGAGGCAAAATTGATGCACTCGGTGTCGCCGATCCGCGCGCCGGCGGTCGAGGTGGTGACGTGGTTGCGAAAGAAGGGGCTTGCCAGCCCGGTCATCTCGGCCACCGCCTTGGTCATCTTGACCTGCTTGTTGGCCGGCAGATCGGCGAAATCATGCGCTTTCAGGGCCGCGGGGTCGGCGGGCAGCTCCGGGCCGGGCGCGCCCTCCTGCCGGCCGCGCTGGCGCCGGGCGCTGCGGGCGCGGCGCAGGGAATCGAGCAGGGGGTTCTCGCTCATCGCCACCTCCTCAGATCTGATCCGCGCGGGCGCTGACGCGCTGGACAAGCTCATCGTCGATCTCGGCATCGGCCGCGCCCAGATGCTGGCTCACCATCTTGTCGCCCTCGTCATCGCCCGTCACCCGGCCGCCGCCGCCACGCAACTGGCCCACGATGCGGGTGGCAAGCTGGGCCAGCGTCATCCCATCGCCCACCGAGAGGATCGGGATGGTCACGCCCATCGCCTCCTCGGCGGCCAGTTTGAGGTCCATGGCCATGAGCGAGTCAAAACCAAGCTCGGTCAAGGGTTGGTAGGGGTCGATCTCGGTCGCGGGCTGGCGCAGGATGCGCGCGGTTTCGGCAACCAGCGCCTCGGTGATCTTGTCGGCGGCCGCGGCATCGTCGAGCCCGTCGATCATGGCCAGAAGATCGGCGACACCGTCGCCCATCGCGCCGCTCTCATCCATCTCGATGCGGTCAAAGAGCGGCGTGGACAAAAGCGCCAGATCCGAGGCCAGCAAACGCCAGCGCATCGGCGCGATCGAAATCGCCGCTTGCTCGGGCGGGTGGCGCAGACAGCGTCCAAACGCCGACAGCGCCTCGTTTGCGGTGAGCATCCGCGCGCCCAGCTTGCGCGACAGCATCGTGCGGGTGCGCTCATCCCGCGCCAGATAGCCCTGATCGGCAATCGGGCCCCAGGCGATGGCAAGCCCCGGCAGCCCGGCCGCGCGACGCCCGGCCGCCAGACGCTCCAAAAAGCTGTTGGCGGCGACATAGGGAAGCTGGCCGGGATTGCCAAAGAGCGTGGTCACCGAGGAGTAGAGAATGAACTGGTCGAGCTCGAGCTCCCTCGTCAGCCGGTCGAGATGCGCCGCGCCGCGGATTTTGGGCGCCATCACCGCCTCGATCCGTGCGGCGTCAAGATCGGCCGACATCGCGTCATCGAGAACCATGGCGGCATGGACCACGCCGCGCAATGGCACATCCCCCGCCGAAATCTCGTTGATCAGCGCCTCGGTCGCTGCGGCATCGGTGACATCGGCCGCCCGGGTGAAGACCGGAACGCCCGCGGCCTGCAGCGCCTCGAACGCCGCCCGATCCTCATCGCGCGGCATGCCCGAGCGCGAGGCGAGCCACAGCGCCTCGGCCCCCTGGCGGGCCAGATAGCGCGCCGTGGCAAGGCCAAATCCGCCCAGACCGCCGGTCACCAGCCAGGCGCCGCGCACGGGCTGCGCCGCGCCATGCCGGGATGCACCCGCAGCACTGCGCAGCCTGTCGGCCGCAGCCGGCTGCGCCACATTTGGCAGTGCTGGCGGGCGCACGATCACCTTGCCGATATGGCGCGATTGCTGCATCAGCCGGAACGCGTCGACGATCTCGGCCGCCTCGAAGATCTGGCAGGGCGGGGGCGCATAGACGCCCTCGGCAAAACCCTGCGCAATCTCCGACAGCAGCGTCTTGGCGAGGTCCGGACGCTCCTTGAGAAGCTGGTCGGCATCGACGCCGAAATAGCTCAGATTGCGCCGGAACGGCCGCAGGCCCAGCCGCGAATTCGCATAGAAGTCGCGCTTGCCCAGCTCGACAAACCGGCCAAAGGGTTTGAGACAGGCCAGCGAGCGCTCCATCGCCTCGCCGGCCAGCGAGTTCAGCACAACATCGACGCCCTGCCCGCCGGTCTCGGCCATCACCTCCTCGGCAAAGGCAAGCGAGCGGCTGTCAAAGACCGCCCGCACGCCCAGATGGCGCAAGAGCCGCCGCTTGGCCGGGGTGCCGGCGGTGGCGATGACCTCGGCCCCAAGCCGGCGCGCGATCTGCACCGCAGCAAGCCCCACGCCGCCGGCCCCGCCATGCACCAGCAAAACCTCGCCGCGCCGCAGGTTGGCAAGCTGGGCCAGCGCATATTGCGCGGTCACGAAAATGGTGGGGATTGCCGCTGCGGTGTCGAGCGTGGCGCCGGAGGGCAGCCGCGCCACCGCCTCCGCCGCAACCGTCACATGGGTTGAAAAGCAGGCCGGGGCAAAGGCGATCACCGTATCGCCGCGGCGCAGTGGGCTGCCCTTGCCGGCCTTGGCAACAACGCCCGCGCATTCCATGCCGAGCGTGGCCCCGGCAAAACCCTCCTCCAGCGCCTCATCGGGCAACAGCCCCTGCGCCCACATCAGGTCGCGAAAATTCAGCCCCGTGGCGCGGATCTCGATCTCCACTTCGCCCGGGCCCGGGTCGCGGCGCACCGCATCGCGCCAGGTCAAGCTGTCGAGCACCGATTGCTGGCCGATCTCCA
>JBCDDO010000362.1:0-3458 GCA_039180245.1 Pseudomonadota bacterium
CGCAGGCCGCTTCGCTCGCCCCGCTCCTTGCGCTTTTCGACCAGCATGGCGGGATCCGCGTGGTCCACGAGATTGTGGGGATGCTTGGGCTTGGCGCGGTGGCGCTGCCGCCGCCTTTGCAGCCGCTGGGCGCCAAGGCGCGCGATGCGATTGAAGCCGCGCTCGACACCGCTCTTACAGCCGGCGCTGTGGCATGAGGCATCGATTGGGGACACACGCTGTCCGCCACGTGTGCCCGTGCGGCGGGTCGGCCGGTCTTTTCCGGCATGCGCCGGCCCATATGCCGGGCAGGCTGGATTGCGCGCGCGCCAGCACGGCCCCTGCCCCGAATTCGGTCTGACCGGGCATGAGCAGCGTGATCTCGGCCCAGCATCTCTCGCTGAGCTTTCAGACCAAGGACGGCCCGGTGCACGCACTCTCCGATGTCACTCTTGACATCGGCAAGGGTGAATTCGTGAGCTTCATCGGGCCCTCAGGCTGCGGGAAGACGACGTTTCTGCGCGTGGTGGCGGATCTCGAGGCGCCCACGGGCGGCCAGATCACGGTCAACGGCGTCTCGCCCCAAGAGGCCCGCTCGGCCCGCGCCTATGGCTACGTGTTCCAGGCCGCCGGGCTCTACCCCTGGCGGACCATCGGCGGCAACATCCGCCTGCCGCTGGAGATCATGGGCTATTCGAAAGCCCAGCAGGCCGAGCGCGTCACGCAAACCCTGGCCAGCGTCGATCTGACCGGGTTCGAGGGCAAATTTCCCTGGCAGCTGTCGGGCGGCATGCAGCAGCGCGCCTCGATCGCCCGGGCGCTGGCCTTTGATGCCGATATCCTGCTGATGGACGAACCCTTCGGGGCGCTTGACGAGATTGTACGCGACCATCTGAACGGCCAGCTTCTCGCATTATGGGCCCGAACCGAAAAGACCATCTGCTTTGTGACCCACTCGATCCCCGAGGCGGTGTTCCTGTCGACCAAAATCGTGGTGATGTCGCCGCGTCCCGGTCGTGTGACCGATGTCATCGTCAACCCATTGCCGCCGGACCGGCCGCTCGAAATTCGCGACACAGCGGCCTTTTTGGAGGTCGCGCATCGGGTCCGCGAGGGGCTGCGCGCCGGGCACAGCTATGACTAGCCCGGGTTGGGTGCGCAACCTCCTGCCGGTGCTTGCGGTGCTTGCGGCGCTGCTGGCGCTTTGGTGGGCCGCGGTCGCGCCGATGAACATCCGCGCCGCACTGGACGTGGCCGAGCGCAGCGGCGCCAGTGTGCAGCCCGAAGGATCCGTAACCCGCCGCTACGTACCATCTTGGCGGCTGATGCTCGACAATCCCGACCATATCGCCGCCGGCTACAGCCTCGACCGGCCGCGCCTGCCGACCCCGGTGCAGGTTGGGGCGGAGCTTTGGAAAACCACCGGGGCGATGGCGCTGCGCGGGCGCGCCTTTTCCAAGCGCTCGCTGATCTATCACGGGTGGATCACCCTGCAATCGACCATTTGGGGGTTCCTGCTGGGCACGACGCTGGGCATTCTTGGCGCCATCGCGATTGTTTATTCGCGGGTGGCGGATCTGAGCCTGATGCCCTGGGCGATCATCAGCCAGACCATCCCGATTGTGGCGCTGGCCCCGATGATCATCGTGCTCTCCAACCAGATCGGCATTGCCGGGCGCGGGGTGCCAAAGGCGATCATCTCGGCCTATCTGTGCTTCTTCCCGGTTCTGGTGAGCATGGTCAAAGGGCTGCGCTCACCCGCCCCGTCCGAGCTGGATCTTTTGAAGACCTACAATGCCAACGGATTGCAAAGCTTCCTCAAGCTCCGCCTGCCGGCAAGCGTGCCATACCTCTTCACCGCGCTGAAAGTGGGCATTGCCGCGGCCTTGGTCGGCACCATTGTGGGCGAGCTGCCGACCGGCGCGATCAGCGGGCTGGGCGCGCGGATCCTCATCGGCGATCAGTTCGGCACGCCGCTCACCATCTGGTCTGCTCTGTTTGCCGCGGCGATCCTGGCGGGAGCTCTGGTCACGCTGATCGACCGCGCGCAACGCGTGACCATGCGCCAGATGGGGTTCCGATGAGCTGGGTGCTGGGCGCGCTGGCCTTTTGGGCCGCAGCCTGGGCGGGCAATGCCTGGCTCGCCCGGTCGGCCTATGCCGCCAGCGCTGCGGTCCGTCTGACGGTGCCGCTTCTCTTCGGCTTGACCCTTCTTGTGCTGTGGGAGGCGGTGGTGCGCGGCTTCGCGATCAGCCCGATCATCCTGCCCGCACCCAGCCAGGTGGCTGCGACCTTTGCCGCCTCGACCGACACGCTGTGGATCGACTTCACCCAGACCGTGCTGAAAGGCGCGCTGCGCGGCTTTCTGATCGGGGCGCTGGCGGCATTTGCCGTTGCCATCCTCATCGACCGCAGCGCCTTCCTGACCCGCGGGCTTTTGCCGATCGGCAATTTCGTGGCCGCCCTGCCGATTGTCGGCATTGCCCCGATCCTGGTGAACTGGTTCGGCTTTGACTGGCATTCGAAGGCCGCCGTGGTGGTCGTGATGGTGTTCTTTCCGATCCTGGTCAACACCGTGCAGGGGCTGCGCGAGGCCAATGCCCTGCAGCGCGACCTCATGCGCACCTATGCGGCGGGCTACGGACAGACGCTTTTGAAGCTGCGGCTGCCGGCGGCCATGCCCTTCATCTTCAACGGGCTCAAAATTGCCACGACCCTGGCGCTTATCGGAGCAATCGTTGCCGAATATTTCGGCTCTCCCACCCGCGGCATGGGATTTCGCATCTCAACCGGGGTCGGCAATCTGGCCATCGACCTCGTTTGGGCCGAGATTGCCGTCGCAGCACTTGCCGGAACCTGTTTTTACGGTCTTGTGGCGTGGATCGAGAGGCGGGTCACGTTCTGGCATCCATCCCAAAGAAGCAGTAAGCCCTGAACCTGACAGAGGAGACCAACCTGATGCTTACAAAAACAACCCTTGGCGCAGCTGCGATTTCGCTTCTGGCCGGTGCGGCGCTTGCTGCCGATGATGTGACCCTGCAGCTCAAATGGGTCACCCAGGCGCAGTTCGCCGGCTATTACGTGGCGCTCGATCAGGGCTTTTACGAAGAAGAGGGCCTCAACCTGACCATCAATCCGGGCGGGCCGGACATTGCGCCGACCCAGGTGCTGGCCGGTGGCGGGGCCGATGTGACGGTGGAGTGGATGCCCGCCGCCCTGGCCGCCCGCGAGAAGGGCCTGCCGATGGTCAACATTGCCCAGCCCTTCAAATCCTCGGGCATGATGCTGACCTGCCGCAAGGATGCCGGCGTTGCCACGACCGACGATTTTGCAGGAAAGACGCTGGGCGTCTGGTTCTTTGGCAACGAGTACCCGTTCCTGAGCTGGATGAGCCAGCTGGGCATCGGCACCGACGGCAAGGGCGAGGCTTCCGTCGAAGTGCTCAAGCAGGGCTTCAACGTCGACCCGCTGCTGCAGCG
>JBCDDO010000363.1:0-3437 GCA_039180245.1 Pseudomonadota bacterium
AGAGCACGCAAACTCGCCGGCACCAAGTTGAAGGTTGGGCGGCGCTCGCGCGGGATCGTTGGGCGGCAGGCTGGGTCAACACCCTGCCGCGGATCGCAGCTCACTTTTTGGCGCAGCGTGCGTCGTATTGCGGTGCGCGGCGTATTTCGGTCTGCGGCGCATTGCGGTGTGTGGCGCGCCCGGTGCGCCGGGCCACAAACGGGCTAACTTCGACGCAGGTTCGGTCGCGCAAGGAATCGCCGCTGGCGCACATCGTGCAGATGCGCCTCGGCTTCCAGGAAATGCAGCAAAGCGTCGGACCATCGCCCGTCGATCCAGCACCGTTCAGCCACCTGTGTCGCCCGCCGATGCCGCGCCCGCGGGCTCGACCGTTCCCCCCCTGCAACACCTTGACAGCCTTGCGTTTCCACCGCCGCGGCAGACTCAGATTGCCCGCTCGCCAGGGCTGGCTTGAGCTTTTTGCTCTCGACCATAGGATGAGTACTCCTCAACAGGTCTGTCAGGGCCTCCTTGCCGTATTCGCGCTTGGGTCACGAGTCACCCTGGCACAGCATCTGCCCCGTTTGTCGCGGCAATCTGGGGCATTTCCCTAAATTTTGGGTAAAAGAACCCAGAAAATCATCATCGGGTGGCCGGCCTGGTTAGGCCGGATCCCGAACCCAGACCTCCACCCGACGGTTGATGCGCCGTCCCTCGAAGGTCTCGTTGCAACCCAAAGGCGACATCTCGCCGAATCCAAGCACGGTGAGGTCGATATTGGCGTTGCTGCCCTGCAGGGAGGAGATCAACGCATCGCGCACCAGCGTGGCCCGGCGCTCGGACAAGGCGCGGTTGAGATCGCCGCGGCCCACCGAGTCGGTGAACCCGATCAGCATCACCTCTTTGCCGTCGAGCTCGCCCGATGCGAGATGGGACGCCAGACGCTCAACATCCGCCTCGGCACGGGTGTCGAGCAGGCTGGCCCCCGGCTGGAAGCGCAGCGTGATCGACAGCCGCTCGGCATCCACCAGCAGGCTGACCATATCGCGGATCTCATCAACCGGGACATCGTCATCCTGCGCCAGCATGGTGCTGGCCAGCCGCATGCCCTGCATCTGCAGGCCGCGCCCGGTGATCGACTGGTCGACAAAACCCGCATCCGCAATCACGGTCTGGGCCTGCTGGGACAGCGAATAGGCGACAAGCTCGCGGGCCTGGGGCGGCATCGGACGGTCGCCCACATAAAGATAGAGCCGCCGTGCAAGCGGATACTCCTCGGCCTTGATCGAGAAGGAATCCGGCTGCGCGACAATCCCGCATTCAAGCCGGATGTCGAGCGGCCGCGCATTGCGCCGGTCGGCAAACCCGGCAATGCCGATTGCGCCGGGATCGGAGGCGACGGCATCCGACAGATCGGCCTGGGCATCATGCAGAACCGCATTTGGCGCCACGGCGGCCGCATAGGGCGCCATCACCAGCGTTTCGAAACTGGCCCGGGTGCCGGTGGCCGGGCCGGGCACATGAACCGAGATCGGCAGGTTCGGACCGCCAAGCTGCGACCAGTTGGTCGTCCGCCCCGCAAAGATCGAGGCGACCTCATCGATGGAAAGGGCGCGCAGCGGGTTGTCGGGCGAGACCAGAACCAGCAGCCCGTCAAGCGCAAGCACATGTTCCTTGCCCGAGAGCTGAGGATCAGAGAGGCCGGCCGCACGCAGGGCTGCGATCTCGTCACCGGTGATCTGACGCGAGGCCATGCCCAGCGCGGTCTCCTGCGACAGCAGCTCGCGGAACGCCTCGGAGGTGCCGGGCGCGGCCAGCGTGATCTCGGTATTGGGCGAGCTGTCGGTGCTGACCAGGCTGAAGCGGGTCAGCGACGCGTCCAGCGGCTCACGCAGCACATCGATGTCGCGCTCAAACCCATAGGCCTCGATCAACGCCGGCATGAGGGCCATGCCCAGCATGTTCGACCCCGAAATGCGGAAGGCTGGGCGCAGCGCGTCGGGCGGCGGGCATCCAATGCCATCGCAGGTCACCAGAAACGCATCGACGCTGAAGCGACCCAGCGCTGTGTTGATTTCGATGAGCTCGCCATCGAAAGACACCAGTTGCCCCGCCAGAACGGTCGGTCCCTCGCGCGAGCGCAGAACCACGTCCTGCGCCATGACCGGCGCTGCCCCAAACGACCAGACCGCCGTCAGAATGGTTCCGCAGAGCGCGGAAGTGCGGCTTAACCGCCCCCAGATACCTCGCATCGCATCGACTCCTCAGTGCGCCCCCTCTTGATCCCTAGTGCAGAGAGCTACCTCCGTGCAAGAACGAGATCGCGCAACCCCGCGTTGCGCAGCATTTCTCCGGCCGCTGGACAGGCTGTGAGCGGCAAACGAATGGCCTGCGGATCGGCACGACGCCGCGCATCCGCCCAGACCATCGAATAGTCGATCGCCTCCAAACAGGCCGCGGCCGGATCGCCAAGCTGAAGCTCCAGCCGCATCACCGCAGGTTGGCCCGAGCGCCGCAACGGCACCGAGATCACCTCGGCCCGATAATCGCCCAGCGCCGGATCGCCCAGTGAGAGAAGGTAGCCGCCGCCGCCCAGGCGCGCCTGGCGCCGGTCGCGCGGGGCATCCTGCCAGACATGCCGGGCCCCGTCGCGCAGCCCGGGCGCAAAGAGATGCAGATTGAGATCATAGCCGCCGCGCCACACGATCGCCACGCGCGCAACGCGGTCGAGCCCCTGCACAACGATGCTCTCGGACACCGTCTCGCCAGCGCCGTAGCGGATCGTCACACGGGCGGGGCTCGACATCGCCGGGAGGGTTGCGGAAAGCCGTCCGTCATCGCCGACACGCTGCGCAAAAAGCAGCCCGGCTTGTTCGATCACCACCGATTCTCCGGCAAGGCAGTCAGCCTCGACATCGAGCGCGACCATCTGGCCGGACGCGGTGCTCAGCGTCAGTGCCGGCCGGCAGCTCGCCAACACAGGCGGTGGCGCCTGCGACGGCTCGGGCGCGGGGATCGGCGCCGCCTCGGGCTCGGGCACGGTCGGGATCAGGGCGACGGGTTGCGGCGCAACCTCCGGCCCGGGTTGCGGCAGCCCTGGCGACACGATGCGCACAGCGTCGGGCGCTGCTGCGGGCCGCAGCCCGGGTTGCAGCCTGCGGGATTGATCGGTCGGCCGCACCGGCAGCCGCACAGCAACGGCCGGCGCGGTTGGCTCTGCACGCGGGCGTCGGCCCGGCGTGACCGGACGCGGCACCGCGTCTGTCCTCTGCACCAGGCGCGGCGGTTGCCGCTCGGCCAAGAGCGCCGGCCCCGGATCGGTGCGGTCGGGCGCCGCGTCACGCGGAACCTGCAGAGCGGTCAAGGGTGGCGAGGAGAGAAGCGGTGGTGCTGCAGCCACCGGCGCTTCGGGCGCCAGCTGATCTGGCAAATCGGTCCGCGCGGCGGGGGCCTGGGCG
>JBCDDO010000364.1:0-3422 GCA_039180245.1 Pseudomonadota bacterium
AGAACACCGATCATGTCCGCTCGCCCGTGCTGCCAAAGATCCCCTGCGGCCGCAGGTAGAGGATCGCGAGGATGAGGAGGAACGGGATCGCGGGCTTGTAGCCGGTGGGAATGACCATCACCGCGAGGTTTTCGGCCAGCCCCACGATCAGCCCGCCCAGAACCGCACCATAAAGGCTGCCGACCCCGCCCAAAATTGCCGCCGCAAACAGCGGCAGGATCAGGCCAAAGCCCAGCTCGGGCCGCAGCTGCACGGTCATGCCGTAAAAAAGCCCGGCCAGGGCCGCACCGCCGGCGCCGATCACCCAGACCCACAGGATCACCCGCCCGGTATCGGTGCCAGAAACAGCCGCCAGATCCGGGTTCTCGGCCACCGCCCGCATGGCAATGCCCGCCCGGCTTCGGGTCAGGAACAGATGCAGGCCGATCACCACCGCGACGGTCACCCCCAGAACGAAGATCTGGTCGGGCAGCATCCGCACGCCGCCGGGCAGGCGGATCGCGAATTGCAGGGCCGTGTTGTAATAGATCGGGTCGGGCCCGAAGAGGAGCAGCACCAGGTTGCGCAGCAAAAGCGCCACGCCGAAACTGGCAAAGACCATGGTCATTGCGCCGGCCCGCCGCTCGAGCCGTGCAAAGACCAGCCGGTGCAGCGCTATGGCCAGCGCTGCGGTCGCAACGATCGACAGCGCCGATGCCGCGAGGATGGGAAGCCCGAAGGAAAACGGGCCCAGCGCGCCGCCAAGGGGCTCAGCCACCAGCCGGTGCAGGATGTAGAAGACCAGCGCGAAATAGGCGCCCCAGGTCAGCAGCTCGGAATGCGAGAAATTCGCAAACCGGAGGATCTTCATCGAAAACGACAAACCAATCGCACCCAGCGAAACGATGGCGCCGGTCAGGATGCCATCGGCGATGTGTTGAAAGATCATCGGCCCTTCTCCAGGCCGATATCCGGGCTGGCCAGAGCGCCAGATGTGCTGCGCTGGCCAAGAAAAATCGCGCCGATCTCGGGATCGTCGAGCAACGCGGAGGCCGGGCCTTCGGCGCGGTTGCGGCCCTCGGCCAGCACGTAGCCGAGGTCGGAGATGCGCAGGGCGGCCTTTGCATTCTGTTCGACCATCAACACCCCGGCGCCGGCCGAGACGAGCCCTCGCACAACGGCAAAGAGCTCTGCCGCGGCACGCGGGGCAAGCCCGGCCGTGGGCTCATCGAGCAGGATCAGCCGCGGCCGGGTGACCAGCGCCCGCGCAATCGCCAGGATTTGGCGCTGACCACCCGACAGAACGGCTGCCTTCTCGCCCAGCCGTTCGGCCAGCATCGGGTGATCGGCGCAAACCGCCTCGATCCGCGCCCGGACCTGCTTGCGGGGCAGGGTGGCGGCGCCCATGGTCAGGTTCTCGGCAATGCTCAGCGTGGTGAAGACATTGCCGGTCTGCGGAACATAGGCAACGCCGGCAGGGGCCAGCCGGTGGGGCCGCAAGCCGGTGATGTCGCGCCCATCGAGCAGAACGCGCCCGTCGGTGATCGACACCAGCCCCGAAACCGCCTTGATCAGCGTCGATTTGCCCGCCCCGTTGGGCCCGATGATCGTGGCGATCTCTCCGGCCGAAAGGCTGGCCGAGACCGAGTGCAGGATGGGCATGTCGGGCCGGTAGCCGGCGGTCAGCCCGTCGATCTGCAACAGCGCGGTCATGGACGCCTCATGGCAGATCGCCCAGATAGGCATCGAGCACCGCGGGATCGGACCGCGCGCCCGCCGCGTCGCCGGCATAGATCAGCTTGCCCCGGGCCAGCACATGGATCGGGGCGCAAATCGACATCACCACATCCATATTATGCTCGATGATCAGAAAGCTCAGCCCACGCGCGTTCAGCGCCTCGATCCGGTCGATCAACGTGACCAGAAGTGCGGGGTTCACGCCCGCCGCCGGCTCGTCGAGCAGAATGAGCGCGGGATCGGCCATCAGCGCCCGCGCCAGCTCCAAAAGTTTGTGCTGCCCGCCCGAAAGCGACGCGGCCCGTTCGCCGCGCAGCCGGGTGAGGCTGCAAAATTCGATGATCTCCAAGGCTTTGTCGCGCAATTGGCGCTCTTGTGCCCGGATCCGGCCTGGGGCCAGCCAGTTCAGCCAGAACCGCTCGCCCGCCTGCCCTTTTGGGGCGATCATGACGTTTTCCAGCACGGTCATTTCCGGAAACGGGCGCGGGATCTGGAAGGTGCGCGCCAGCCCGCTGGCAAAGATCCGGTGCGGCGGCAGACCGGTGATGGCCTGCCCGTCCAGCGTGATGGCGCCGCGGTCGGGCGCCAAAGTTCCGGCAAGGATGTTGAAGAGCGTCGTCTTGCCCGCACCATTCGGCCCGATCAGCCCGCCGATCGCTCCGCGCGGCAGCGAAAGCGCGACATCGTCAAGTGCCGCCACCCCGCCAAAGGATTTTGAGACGCCCTGCGCTGCCAGAACGGGCGCAGTTTCGGTCTTCACTGCAGCCGCGCTCATCCGCCCATCGTTGCCGTGTCGCCGCTGTTGAGGTTGTACTTCATGATCGCGCCATGGCGGCCGGTGCGGTCGCGCTCCAGCCCGAACACATCGCCCGACGGTCCCGGCGCGGCGGCCTGCAGGGCGGCGATCTGGGCATGGTCTTCGGCGCTGAGCTCAACGGTCAGGGCGCTCAACGTGGCCGGCAGCCGGTGCGCATAGCGCGCGCCCAGGATCACGCCGGAGATGTCGTCTGTGTCCAGCATCGCGCGCAGCACGATGGCCGAGATGTCGACGCCATGCCGGTCGGCCACGCTGCGCAGGGTTTCAAGCAGTGCCTGGAACGCCGCCCAACCGCCAAACTCCTCGATGATCAGGCGGTATTTGACCAGGCTGCGATTTTCGAACCGAAACCCGGGATCGGGCCGGCCGAGCCAAGCATCGCTGAGAAACCCGCCGGCCAGGCCGCCATAGGCCAGGATCGCCACCCCGTTGTCGCGCGCCCAGTCGGCAAATGCGCCGGCGGCACGCCGGTCGAGCAGCGAATATTGGATCTGCGTGGAGATGACTGGCACGCCGGCCGCAACGATGCCCCGGCTGTGCGCAAGGTCGAAATTGGTCAACCCGATGCGGTCGATCTTGCCGGCCCGGGCGAGATCGGCCAAATGTCCGGCCGCCTCCAGCCATCCGGGCATGGCGTAGTCCCACCAATGAAACTGCACCAGATCGAGCCGGTCGACGCCAAGGCGCAGCAGCGAACGGTCGATCACCGCCGCGACGTCTGCGGGCTGAAGCGTGGCCAGGCTGGCAATGTCGGGCACATATTTCGTGTGCACCTTGACCTGAGCGCGGGCCTCGGCGCCGCGTTCTTTGGCAAGCCGGGCCAGGAACGCCCCGATCAGCTCTTCCACACCGGTATAAATGTCGGCGCAATCGAAACAGGTGATGCCGG
>JBCDDO010000365.1:0-3413 GCA_039180245.1 Pseudomonadota bacterium
GCGAAGATGTGGCCCAAACTCCGGCACAGGCGCGCGACATTGCCTTTGTGTTCCAGATGTTTGCGCTCTATCCGCATTTGAATGTGCGCAACAACATCGCCTATCCGCTGCGCAGCCAAGGCGTCGCCCGGGCCGAGATCGGCCGACGGGTCGACGAGGTGGCGCGGATCTTGGGCATCAAATCGCTTCTCGACAACCCGGTGGGCGGGCTTTCGGGCGGCGACCGGCAGCGCGTGGCGCTGGGCCGTGCGATTGTGCGCCGGCCCAAGGCGTTTTTGATGGACGAGCCGTTGGGCGCGCTCGACGCGGAGTTTCGCGAGCATATGGCCGATGAGCTGCGCAGCCTGCATGACGAGATGGGCGCGACCACCGTCTATGTGACGCATGACCAGCTCGAAGCGATGCAGATGGGCGACAAGATCGTGGTGATGAACCATGGCGTGGTCGAGCAGTTCGGCACCCCGCAGCAGATCTATGATCGGCCTGCAACGCGGTTTGTTGCCGAATTCATCGGCTCGCCATCGATGAATTTTCTGGAGTTTGAGGGGCCGGTGGGGCCGGGTGCCGACACGGCCGTGATGTCGGGCGCGGAAGTGCCGCTGCCGGCGTTGGCCGAGACGGCGGCAGGCCGGCTGGTGCTCGGGGTGCGGCCTGAGCATGTGCGCCTCTCCGATACTGGAGAGTTTCGGGGCGAGGTCACCGCGGTTGAGTATCTGGGCACCACCCAGATCGTCACCCTTGCCACCGCGAACGGGCCGCTCAAGGCCCGCATCCCGGCGCGCGACCCTGTGCAGACCGGCGCGCGGCTTGGCATCGGCTTTGTCACCCGCACGCTTTCGGTCTTCGATGCTGTCACCGGACGCAGTCTTGCGCTGGAGGGAGACGGGCATGGCTGACGTCGTCTTGACGGGCATCACCAAGCGGTTCGGCGCGACGGTAGCCGTCGATGCGGTCGATCTGGCCGTACCCGACGGCGCCTTTGTCGTGCTGCTCGGTCCCACCGGGGCCGGCAAGACCACCACCCTGCGGCTGATTGCCGGGCTGGAGCGGCCCGATGCCGGCCATATCCGCATCGGCACCCAAGATGTGACCGCCGAAACCCCGGCTGCGCGCGACGTGGCGATGGTGTTCCAGCAATACTCGCTCTATCCGCATCTGAGCGTGCGCGAAAATCTCGCCTTCCCGCTCAAAAGCCCAGTGCGCCCGCACAGCCCCAGTGAGATCGAGCGCAAAGTGCGCGAGGTCGCCGAGATGCTGCGCATCGGCGCAAAGCTCGACAATCGGGCGACAGAGCTGTCGGGCGGCGAGATGCAGCGCGTCTCGATCGGCCGGGCGCTGGTGCGGGCGCCCTCGATCTACCTCATGGATGAGCCGCTCTCCTCGCTCGATGCCAAGCTGCGCGCGGATTTGCGCGTCGAGCTCAAGCGCATCCAGGCCGAGCTTGGCGCGACCATGCTCTATGTCACCCATGACCAGATCGAGGCGATGACCATGGCCACCCATGTCGGTGTGCTCGACCAGGGGCGCCTTGTGCAATTCGGCAGCCCCCGCGATGTCTATGAGGACCCCAACAGCCTCTATGTGGCCGCGCGGCTCGGCCTGCCGCGGATCAACATCGCCAATGCGGATCTTTTCGATGCGATGCCGGTGCCGCCCGGCACGATGAAGCTTGGCCTGCGCCCGGAAAACATCGTCATCGGCGCAGAGCACCCCCATGCCGTACCCGCGACAGTCGCGCGGATCGAGCGTTTGGGCGACCAAACCCGCCTGCATTTGCGCATCGAGGATCTCGATCTGGTCACCCTGACCGACCCGCATACCAGCATCGCGCCGGGGGAGCGGATCCCCGTGGCGCCGAGCGACCCGCTCTTTTTCAACCTGGACGGGCAGCGCATCCGCAACTGACGGGAGGATCAGATGAGCGACATTCTTGCCCGCTGCACCCAAGCCGCCCTTGCAGCGATCGTTGCCAGAGAAGCTGAAATCGAAGGCTTGGACCGTGCCATCGGCGACGGCGATCATTACATCAACATTCGGCGCGGCGCCGAAACGGCGGTGACGCTGTGCACAGAGATGGCCGGCGAGCCGGCCAATACCGTGCTCAAGATGCTGGGCATGAAGCTGCTCTCGACCATTGGTGGGGCGTCCGGACCGTTGACGGCGAGCTTCTTTCTTGCCGCGGGCAAGGTCGATGCGGCCGAGGGCGCGTTGACCCAGGCGGTTGTGGCGCAGATGGTCTCGGACGGGGTTGCAGCGATCAAGGCGCGGGGCAAGGCAGATGTCGGCGCAAAGACCATGCTCGACACCTTGGTGCCAGCAGCCCAGGCCCTCACCGAGGGGGCAGGCTCATCCGAACCGGCAGAGCTGCGCGCAAAGCTGCGCGCTGCGGCCGAGGCGGGCATGCGATCGACCAAGGACATGACGGCCAAATTCGGCCGAGCGGCATTTTTGGGTGAGCGGGCCGTGGGCCATATCGATCCCGGGGCGATGTCGAGCTTCGTCATCATTGCGGCGATCTGCGACATGCTCGAGGCAGACGAGGGAGGTTGAGGCAGCGGCCATGCGGCAGGCAGCGCTCACGGGGATTCTCGCGCGTCGCGCCCTGGCGACCATTGCCGCCCATGCTGAGCTGTTGGGCATGCTCGACCGGGCCATCGGCGATGGCGATCACGGCGCCAATATGCTGCGCGGCTTTGGCGCGGTGGCCGAGGCGGCCGACACGCTTGCAGCCCATGCTCTGCCGCGGGCTTTGCAGGAGGCGGGCCATCTTTTGGTGATGAAGACCGGCGGCGCCTCGGGCCCGCTTTACGGCGCACTCCTCGACCGCATGGGCAAATCGGCACCCGCTGCGGGGCCGCGGTCGATCGGCGATCTTGCAAAAATGCTCGGTTCCGGGATTGAGGCGGTCAAGATCCGGGGGCGCGCCGATGCCGGTGCCAAGACCATGCTCGACGTGCTGATCCCGGTGCAGGCCGCCCTGGCCTGCGGGGGCGGCGCGGGGGATGCACGGGCGGCGGCCGATGCGGGGCTGGAAGCCACCCGCGCCATGCGGGCGCGGCGCGGGCGGGCGGCCTTTTTGGGCCCTCGCTCGGTGGGCCATCTCGACCCCGGCGCCTGCTCGGCCGCCAAGCTGGTGCATATGGTCTGCGATGTGGTCGAGGAGGTTCACGCATGACCCCGCGCAGCACGGTTTCCATCGTCATTGTCTCGCATTCGCGCGACATAGCCCGTGGCGCTGCCGAGATGGTGCGCCAGATGGTTGGAACCGAGGTGCGGGTTGCCGCCTGCGGGGGCAATGCCGAGGGCGGGCTGGGCACCGATGTCGCGGCCATTCGCTCGGCGATTGACAGCGTTTGGACCGAAAGCGGCGTGGCGGTGCTGGTCGATCTGGGCGGGGCCGAGACCAATTCCGA
>JBCDDO010000366.1:0-3409 GCA_039180245.1 Pseudomonadota bacterium
CCCGCTGCGCTTGCTCGCGCATGCCCAATGCCCCGACATGCGGCTCACCCTCCTCAAAGATGCCGACCACCGCTTGAGCGGTCCGCGCGAGCTTGCTCTGATCACGCAGGCGGTTGAGGAGGTGAGCAGCGCCGATCCGAACGGCGCCGTTTAACCCAGCGCTCGATGACCGGGCGTCGTGCCGCGGTTGCCAGGCTGCGTCGTCGCGATATATGCCCAGCCCAGAACAGCACAAGGCGCGGCGGATGACCGAGGACAGGCTTCAGGACCACCCGCAGCGCTATGCGCTGACCAATGAGCTGCATGCCCGGCCGTTTCCAGAGCTGACCGCACCCTGCCGGGCGGTGGTGTTGGCCGTAAAGCAGCCGCTCAATGCAGCCAATCGCGACCCCGAGGCAGACCGCGCCCATCTGCGTGATCTTTTGGACCGGCATGGTGCGACGCACCCGCCGCCCGGCGGCAATCACTTTTCAGGCCGACTTGGTCGGCACTGGCTGAAATGGGAACGCCACACCGAATTCGTGACCTACACCATCTATGCCGAGGGGGTGGCCGACGCGCCCTTCACCGGCTCGGTCTTTTCGACCTTTCCGCGCGATTGGCTCGACCGGGCGCCGGGCAAGGTGCTGACCTCGGTGCTGGTCCGGGTCGAGCCTGTCGATGATGTCGCGGCGATCACCAAAGAGGATCTGAACCGTGTGCAAGGCTGGTTTGTGCCTGAAAGCCTTGCGATGTCGCAGGTCGTCGATCAGCAGGCGGTGGTGGCGAGTGATTTTCGCATCGATCCGGCCGGGCATGTGCGGTTCGCAGCCCTGGTCGAGCGGGGGATCGGCCAGCGCCGGCTTGGGCGCATTGTGCAACGCCTGGTTGAGATCGAGACCTACAAATCGATATCCATGCTGACCCTGCCGGTTGCGCGGCAGGTCTCGGGGCGGGTGGCCGAGCTCGATGGCGAGATGTCGGCTTTGGTCGCGGGCATGGCGGCGGGGCAGGGGGGCGAGTCGCAAACCCTGGACCGGTTGCTTGCCATGTCGGCCGAGATCGAGGCGCTGTCCTCCTCATCGGCGTTCCGGTTCGGCGCGGTCGAGGCGTACGGCGCCATCGTGCAACAGCGCATCGAGGTGCTGCGCGAAGAACGGATCCAAGGCCGCCAGACCTTCGAAGAGTTCATGCTGCGCCGCTTCGACCCCGCAATGCGAACCTGCCGCTCGGCCAAGAACCGGCTCGACGAGCTTTCGCAACGCGCCACCCGTGCAGCCACACTTTTGCGCACCCGGGTCGAGGTCAACATCGCCGCCCAGAACCGCACCTTGCTGGAAAGCATGGACCGCCGCGCCGCCCTACAATTGCGGCTGCAAGAAACCGTCGAAGGCCTGTCGGTCGTGGCCATCAGTTACTACGCCGTCAGCCTGGCGGGCTATGTGATAACACCGGTGGCAGACCGCGTCGGGGTCGATAAGACGGTGCTGCAGGCGCTGCTCGCGTTCCCCGTGATCGCGGCCGTGTGGTGGATGGTGCGCTCGATCCGCCGCCGGGTCGCGCGCCGCAGCTGAGCGCAGTCGAAGACCAAACATCTGGGGTGGACACGCAGCCGGTGTTGAGCCCGCTCAAACACGCGCTGGGCGGGCGGCCGCCACGGCAGAAACGGTGGTTTTGGGCCTATCTTCTGTTCACCGGGCCACCCATTCGGCCATCAGATCCTCACCGATCCGACGCTGGGCGACCAGGCTGAAACCCGGCGCATCGGCGAGATGCGCCAGGCCGAACGCGCCGATGCCCGGCACACCATCGGCGCCGATCACGCGGCCGGCCGTGACGCAGATCAGCCGGTCCACCAACCGCGCGGCGATCAGGCTTGCGGCCAGCTGACCGCCCCCTTCGCACAAGACCCGGGTGATGCCGCGCGCGCCGATTGCGGCCAGCATGCCCGCCGGGTCGATCCTGCCATCTGGGCCGGCGGGGCATGCGATCAGCGTCGCGCCGGCTGCGGCGAGCTCCTCGGCCCGGGCTGGATCGGCCTTGGCAAGATGCAGGACCCACAGCGGCTGTTGGCGCGCGGTTTTGACGAGCTTTGCCTCTGCCGGCAGGGTCAATTGCCCATCAGCGAGCACCCGCACCGGCGAGGCCGCACCGAGGCCGAGCTCGCGCACGTCAAGCTGTGGGTCATCGGACCGTGCCGTGCCGGCCCCAACGAGAATCGCATCATGCCGCACGCGCAGAAGATGCGCCATGCGCCGCGCCTCGGGACCCGAGATCCAACGGCTTTCGCCCCGCGACGTGGCTATGCGCCCGTCAAGCGTGGTGGCAAGCTTCAGCGTCAGATGCGGCCGGGCCTGCTCGATGCGGCTCAGAAAGCCCGCAGATTGCGCCCGGGTCTCGGGGACGCGATGGCCGATATCGACCTCCACACCGCTGGCGCGCAGCGCGGCAAAGCCGCGGCCCGAAACCCGCGGATCCGGGTCCTGAATGGTTGAGACGAGACGCGCGATCCCGGCCTCTGCCAGGGCGGTCGCGCAGGGCGGGGTCCGCCCGTGATGGGCGCAGGGTTCAAGCGTGACATAAGCGGTTGCGCCCCGCGCGGCCGGGCCGGCCGTGGCAAGGGCCATTGCCTCGGCATGCGGGCGACCGCCAGGCTGGGTCCAGCCACGCCCGACAGGACGCCCGTTCTGCACGATCACGCATCCGACGGCCGGATTGGGCCAGACCCGGCCCAACCCGCGCCGCGCCAAGGCAAAGGCCAGATCGAGCCACCGCAGATCCTGCGCGCCGGCAGTGTCCACCCGTGCTCAATCCTCTTCGGCCGGGACCGCGGCAATCGGGCGCAACTCGGCCACGAATTCCTCAAAATCGTCAGCGGCCTGGAAATTTTTGTAGACGGATGCGAAGCGGACATAGGCAACTGTGTCGATGCGCGACAAGGCCTCCATCACGATCGATCCGATGAGGTCGGATTTCACGTCCGAATCGCCCATCGATTCAAGCCGGCGGACAATGCCCGAGATCATCTGATCGATGCGCTCGTGCTCGACGGGCCGCTTGCGCAGGGCAATGCGGATCGAGCGTTCGAGCTTGCTGCGGTCGAATTCCTCGCGTTTGCCAGCCTTCTTGATCACGGTCAGATCGCGCAGCTGCACGCGTTCATAGGTTGTGAAGCGACCGCCGCAGGCCGGGCAAAGCCGGCGCCGGCGAATGGAGACATGATCCTCGGCGGGCCGGCTGTCCTTGACCTGCGTTTCGACACTTCCACAGAACGGACAGCGCATCTGCCTCTCCCAAGCTGTCAGACCGCCACCAGTGTAGGGGAGCCGCGAGCACTTGGGTAGGGGGCATTCGCGGACCCCACATTTTGAATCACGTTGGGTTTGAGAGCTGCCGGCGGGGCCGGGCGGTGCCGCGCGGGGAGCGGCAC
>JBCDDO010000367.1:0-3408 GCA_039180245.1 Pseudomonadota bacterium
ATCGCGATGATCTTTCAGGAACCGATGACCGCGCTCAACCCCGTCTACCGGATCGGTGACCAGATCGCCGAGGCTGTGATGCGCCATCGGGCGCTCGACCGGCGCGGCGCAATGGCGCTGGCCGTGGAGACGCTGGAAAAGGTGGGCGTGCCCGAGCCTGCCCTGCGCGCCCGGGCCTATCCGCATGAGCTGTCCGGCGGGCTGCGGCAGCGTGCGATGATCGCCATGGCCTTGGCCCTGGGGCCGCAGCTTCTCATCGCCGATGAGCCGACCACAGCGCTCGATGTCACCATTCAGGCCCAGATCCTCGATCTGCTGCGCCGGCTGCTTGCCGAGACGGTGCCGAAACCGGCCTTGATCTTCATCACCCATGATTTGGGCGTGGTCTCGGATCTGGCCGACCGGGTGCTGGTCTTTTATGCCGGACGGGTGGTCGAGGAGGGCCCGGTTGACGCTGTGTTCGACGCCCCGCGGCACCCTTACACACGCGGCTTGATCGACAGCGCGCCGCAGCCCGGCCGGCGCGCGCGGCTTCGGGCCATCGAGGGCAGCGTGCCCGATCCGCTTGCGCTGCCGCCGGGCTGCGCCTTTGCCCCGCGCTGTCCCCTGGCGCAGGGTCTGTGCCATTCCCAGCCGCCGGTCTTACGCCCGACCGAAACCGGTCGCAGCGCCTGCCATCGCTGGTCGGAGCTGGCATGAGCCTTTTGCAGGTCGACACGCTTTCAAAGAGCTTTCCGCTGCGCGGCGGCCCTTTGGGGATGCGCCGTGCCACGCTGCAGGCCGTCGACCGGGTCAGCTTTGCGCTGGCGCCCGGCGAGGTGCTGGGCCTTGTGGGCGAAAGCGGCTCGGGCAAGTCGACGCTCGGGCGATGCGTGCTGCGGCTGATCGACCCCACGGCGGGCAGCGTTCGCTTCGACGGGGTCGAGGTCACCGGGCTTGCCACCGCGGCGCTGCGCGCGTTGCGACGTCGCATGCAGATCGTCTTTCAGGACCCCTATGCCTCGCTCGATCCACGCCGGACAGTCCGTGCCACGCTTGCCCAGGCGCGCGCCATTCACGGGCTGGACAGGGCCGATCCCGCCTTGGTCGACATCCTGGCGATGGTGGGGCTGGGCCGCCCGCATCTCGATCGTTTCCCGCATGAGTTCTCCGGCGGGCAGCGGCAGCGCATCGGCATCGCCCGGGCCCTCGCGGTGAAGCCTGACTTCATCGTCGCCGATGAGCCGGTCTCGGCGCTCGATGTCTCGATCCAGGCGCAAATCGTCAATCTGCTTGCCGATCTGAAGGCCGAGCTCAATCTCGCGATGCTCTTCATCGGACATGATCTGGCGGTCATCGAACATGTCTCGGACCGGGTCATGGTGCTTTATCTGGGCCGGGTGATGGAGATCGCACCCGTCGCGCAGATCTACAGCGCGCCGCGGCACCCCTACACGCGGGCCTTGCTTTCCGCCGCACCGCGGATCGGGGCGCGGGGCGGCACCCGGATCATCCTGCGCGGCGAGCAGCCCAGCCCGGCGAATCCGCCATCGGGCTGTGTGTTCCGCACCCGCTGCACGCATGCGCTGCCGGATTGTGCGGTCTCGCCGCCGCCGCTGGCGGCCACGGGTCCAGGTCATCTGACCGCCTGCATTCGCGATGATCTGCCGAATTGGCGCGGTCCTGGCGCCTGATTCACGCTCTGGCAACCTTGTCGTCGCAGGAGAGGGGTGGCGGCGGCTTGCGGCGCGCGCAGTCCAACGCCATGCTTAACTTGCGGTTGCTGTGCCTGGCACCGGCGCCGGGACCACCGCGCGGGGAGGAACCATGAACGCCTTGAACGCGACCAATGAACCGAGCTTCCGCCAATCCGTCGACATCATGTTCAATCAGGCCGCCGCGCGGCTCGATCTGCCGCCGGGGCTGGAAGAAAAGATCCGCGTGTGCAACTCCACTTACACGGTGCGGTTCGGGGTGCGGCTGCGCGGCCAGATCCACACCTTCACCGGCTATCGTTCGGTGCATTCCGAGCATATGGAGCCGGTCAAGGGCGGCATCCGCTTCTCGCTTGCGGTCAATCAGGACGAGGTTGAGGCGCTGGCCGCTCTAATGAGCTACAAATGCGCCCTGGTCGAAACGCCCTTTGGCGGCTCGAAGGGTGGTCTTTGCATCGATCCGCGCGTTTGGGACGATGAAGAACTTGAGCGCATCACCCGCCGCTTTGCCTATGAGCTGATCAAGCGCGATCTGATCAATCCCAGCCAGAACGTGCCGGCGCCCGATATGGGCACGTCGGAGCGGGAGATGGCCTGGATGGCCGATCAGTACCGCCGCATGAACACCACCGACATCAATGCCCGCGCCTGCGTGACCGGAAAGCCGCTGAATGCGGGTGGGATTGCCGGGCGGGTCGAGGCCACCGGGCGCGGCGTGCAATTTGCGCTGCGCGAGTTCTTCCGCCATGCCCGCGATGTCGAAGCCGCGCATCTGACAGGCGGGCTTGGCGGCAAAACGGTGATCGTGCAGGGTCTCGGCAATGTCGGATACCACGCAGCGAAGTTCCTGGCCGAAGAGGATGAGTGCAAGGTCATCGGGATCATCGAGCGCGACGGCGCGATCCTGGACCCAGCCGGTCTGCCGGTGGAGCGGGTGAAGGCGCATCTGGCCGAGACCGGCGGCGTGCGTGGATTTCCAGGCGCCGAGTACCTTGCCGACGGCATGGCGGCGCTCTGCGAGGCCTGCGACATTCTGATCCCCGCGGCGATGGAGGGGGTGATCAACCTTGCCAACGCCCACGCGATCCAGGCGCCGCTGATCGTGGAAGCAGCCAATGGCCCAGTGACAGCGGGCGCCGACGAGATCCTGCGGGCCAAGGGCACCGTGATCATCCCGGATCTTTACGCCAATGCCGGCGGCGTCACGGTCAGCTATTTCGAATGGGTCAAGAACCTCAGCCATATCCGCTTTGGCCGCATGCAGCGCCGGCAGGAGGAGGCGCGGCACCAATTGCTGATCGATGAGCTTGAGCGCCTGTCGGATGATCGCGATCTGGGCTGGAGCCTGGCGCCCGGTTTCAAAGGGCAATACCTGCGTGGCGCGGGGGAGTTGGAGCTGGTCCGCTCTGGGCTCGACGACACCATGCGCGGCGCCTACCAATCGATCCATGAGACCTTTTGGTCGCGTGACGATGTGCCGGACCTCCGCATTGCGGCCTATATCGTCGCGGTCGAGCGGGTCGCTGCCAGCTATCGCGCGCTGGGGCTATAGCAGTCGGGCCAATGCTTCTGCCGCTTTTGCAGAACCGCCCGCGCGTCATGCGCAGCTGACAGGCCAAGCTGCCTAAAACGACAGCCGCGCCTCGGCCGACGATCTGGCCGAGGTGGCGTTGGAGCCAGGGCCAGTGCTGCGCTAGCCGCCCGGCGGGGCCGG
>JBCDDO010000368.1:0-3387 GCA_039180245.1 Pseudomonadota bacterium
ACCCGCGCATCGTACATCGCCGCCCCCGCCGTTTTCGCATCGATTGCGCGCTCGCGTCGCTGGGGACAAAGCCCAGGCGCATGCCTGTCTTGAGCCACAAAGGCGGCCCGGTGATTGGGAATGTCCGATGGTGACAGAGCTCAGCGCGCCGCGCGCCAGACCTTCACTCTCGATGACACCCTTGCCATCTCATCTGGCACCTGGGGCGCCCGTGCCTAAGTCGCGTCACCCGTGCCGATCAAGCATATTCTTGGCTCACAGCGCAGCAAGGAGTGCGTCTGGTTCGATGGCCGCGGCACCATGGGTGTGATGCGCCTCGCCCAACCGTGCTTCGATAAAGGCCGCCGCCAGCCGGTCATCCGGTCCGTCGAGCAGAAGGGCCGCCTGAACCAACAGCGCGAGCCGCTCGGTCAGCGCCCGGGCCATATGCTCGGCAGGTGCTGCCAGCATCGCTTCGGCCCCGGCCAGGGCCGCGTCATAGCGCGGATCGCGCCCGCGTGCAGCGGCCAGCAGGTTGCGCAAGGCCGCGGCGCTTTCAGGGCTGCGCGCCAGGCTGCGCAGGATGTCAAGGCAGATGACATTGCCCGAGCCTTCCCAAATCGAGTTGAGCGGGGCCTCGCGGTAGAGAAGGGGCATCACCCCATCCTCGACATAGCCGACACCGCCCATGCACTCCATCGCCTCATAGATCACTTGCGGGCAGCGCTTGTTCGACCAGTATTTGGCGATGGCCACCAGAATCCGGGCCAGTGCGGCCTGATCGGGCGCGTCAAAGGCCCGGGCCACGCGCAGGCCCATCACCGTTGCGCCGATCCAGTCCAGCGCGAGATCGGCAAGAACAGTTCGCATCAGCGGCTGGTCGATCAGGCGGCGCTGGAAGGCGGTGCGATGGGTCGTCCAGTGATGCGCTTCGGTGAGCGCGCGACGCATCAGACCGGCCGGCGCCATTGCGGTGTCGAGCCTTGTGTGGTGGACCATCGCAAGGATGGTGCGGATGCCGTCGCCCTCATCGCCCAATAGCTCGGCCCAGGCGCCGTGATACTCGATCTCGGCCGAGGCATTGGCGCGATTGCCCAGTTTGTCCTTCAGCCGCATCAGATGCAGCGCGTTGCGGGCCCCGTCCGGCGTCCAGCGCGGAACCAGAAAGCAGCTCAGCCCGGCCGCTGTCTGGGCCAGCGTGAGAAAACCGTCCGACATCGGCGCCGAGCAAAACCATTTATGCCCGGTCAAGCGCCAGCCTTCGGCATCGCGCGCGGCCCGGGTGGTGTTTGCGCGCACATCCGAGCCGCCTTGTTTCTCGGTCATGGCCATGCCGATCGTCACCCCGGCCTTTTGCGCCACGGGGCGCGAGGCGAGGTCGTAGCGGCGCGCCATGATCCCCGGCAGCCAGCTCTCGGCGCGGCCCTGAAGCGCGGGCACCGCGGCATAGGTCATGGTCATCGGGCAGCAATGCCCAGGCTCGATCTGGCTCGCCAGATAGACCATGGCGGCGTGCTGGAGATGCCCGCCGGGGGCGTCCTCCCAGGCGGTGGCGGCGTAGCCGGCTGCCAGACCGCTCTCCAAAAGCCGGTGATAGGCGGGATGAAACACCACCTCGTCGAGCCGCCGCCCGCCGGCATCGAAGAGCCGCAGCTCCGGACCGGAGCGGTTTGCCGCCTGCGAGGCTTCCTGCATCTCCTCGCTGCCCAGGGTGCCGGCATAGGCCGCAAGTGCTGCACGCCGGTCGGGGCCCAGCGTTTCGGTCGCCGCGCGCAGCACGGCATCGCCGTCCCAGAGCGGCAGCGCGCCCCGTTCGGCGGGTTGGTTGGTGACCTCATGGGTGGCAAGCGTTGCGTGCGGTTTGACGGCAGGCATGACCCTCTCCCCTTGCTGGACCGACCATGCGCTCTGCGACCGCGCGCGGTCAAGCGCATCGCCCGCCCGCGACAGCGCGGTCAGGCCGCTTGCCCGAGGCCATGTCTCGGCTTAGCCTGCGCAGCACCGCGGTGGGGCGGTGTGTTCGGCTGGAGAACGGGGGCGACGCGAATGCGGTGGCTGTGCGCAACGGCGATGTGGAGCGCCGCGCTGGTCGGCGCAATGGCCGGCCCTGCGCTGCCTGCCTCGGTTCCCACAAGCTGGGCGGTCGAAACCCGCATTGCCGAGGTTGAGATCCGGGCCGCCGAGGGGCTGCTGATCAGCGGCAATGATCTGGAGCTTCTCGACCCCGAAACCGGCGAGAACCGGCTGCGGCTGATCCTATTTGACGGTGCCCGCCGGTTCAGTGCCGCCTTTGCCGGCACACGGCCTATGGTTCTGATCATCGAGGTGCGCGATCTCTTTTCCGCCCGCGGCTTTGGGCCAGACATCTATGCGCTGGAGCTTGCCTACCGGCTGGAGGCGGAGAACAGCGTGCTCGCCGCAAGCGCCTGGCGGTCGATCGAACACCGCATCCCGGATATCGGCGTGGCGCGCACCAGCCTTGCCGCGGCCGTCCAGCGCGATCTTTCGGACTGGATGGCAGCACTCGATTGCGGGCCAGGCAGGTGCGCGACCGTGGCGGCGCAAGCCGACGATCCGGATCTCGCCCGTGCGCCTGGACAAACCGGTCCTTTGGCCGCCGATGCGCCCCCGCCGCGTCCCGAACCGCCGGCCAGATTGACCGCCCAAACCGCCCCAACCGGCGCCGACCCTGCAACAGCTCAGGCCGCACCTATCCCCGAGGAGGAGGGTCAAGCGCCCCCTGCCGCCGCGGCCGATCGCTCGCAGGATGCCGTCGCAGCGCTGCTGCGCCATGAGCGAAGCGCCCTACAGAGAACGCAGATCGAACGTGCGGCGCGCGACGAGGAGCGGGCCGATATCGACCAGGAGGCCACCCCGCCCGAAGCCCCGACCGAGGCCCAGACCGAGGCCGTCTCCGAAGCCCCCTCCGAGGATCCAGCAAAAATCACTGACGATTCGGTCGTGATCGCGGCGCCGGGACCCGATGCGACCCTAAGGGCGGCGCAGGAGGATCTGACCCCGACAGCCCAGGCCAGGGCCGAGGCGGACCTGCCGCGTCCACGGCCGGCCCGGCAGGCGCCGACACCGGGCCGCAACACAGCAGCGCTCGCCGCGTCACCTGTCTCAGCGGCGACCACCCCTCAGCCCGGGCTGGGAGAGGCGCGCTGGATCGGATCGACCGATGCCGCACCGGCGGACCCGAGCAGCGCCGGGGTTTGGATCGCCTCGGACATGATCGAGGCAGCGACCGATGGCTGGGCTGCCGATGAAGCGACGGGACGGCTGGTCCGCCTGCAACTGCGTCCGGCATTGCCGGATCAGCGCGCGCGCGCGGTCATGTCGAGCGAAGCAATGGCAGCGCTTGGGCTGGTGCCCGGCCAGTATGCCGCCCTGTCGCTCTATGTGCCG
>JBCDDO010000369.1:0-3382 GCA_039180245.1 Pseudomonadota bacterium
GCCAGCGTGAAGACGGTGATCGCCCAGAACCCCGGCATGGGGCCGGGCGATGCCTATATGCTCAACGCGCCCTATAATGGTGGCACGCATCTGCCGGACATCACGGTCGTTGCCCCGGTTTGGGACGCAGCGGGGACCGAGATCCTGTTCTTCACCGCCGCGCGCGGGCATCACACCGATGTCGGCGGGCTGACCCCGGGCTCAATGCCGCCCGACAGCCGCACAATCCATGAGGAAGGCGCCTATATCGACAATTTCCAGCTTGTCGCCAAAGGCGAGTTTCGTGAGGCCGAAACGCGGGCGCTGCTTGTCGGGGCCGACCACCCGGTGCGGGCGCCGGAGGTGAATTTGGCCGATCTGCGCGCCCAGCTTGCCGCCTGCGAGAAGGGCGCGCAGGAGCTGCGGCGGATGGTCGGTCAGTTCGGGCTTGATGTGGTGCGCGCCTATATGGGCCATGTGCAGGACAATGCCGAGGAATGCGTGCGCTGCGCGATCGAGGCGCTGAGCGATGCCGAGATCACCTATCCCATGGACCCCGATTTCGACGGAACGCCGCGCGAGATCCGGGTGAAGATCTCGGTAAACCGGGCCGAGCGCACCGCTCGGATCGATTTCAGCGGCACCACCGGGCAGCTTGCGACCAATTACAATGCGCCCGAGCCGGTGACCCGCGCCGCGGTGCTTTATGTCTTCCGGCTGCTGGTCGCCGCGCCCATCCCGATGAATGAAGGGGTGATGAAGCCCTTGGAGGTGATCCTGCCCAAGGGCACGATGCTGAGCCCGGCCTATCCGGCCGCGATCATCGCGGGCAATGTCGAGACGAGCCAGGCGGTGACCTCGGCCCTGCTGTTGGCGCTGGGGGTTCAGGCCGCAGCACAATCGACGATGAACAATGTCACCTGGGGCAATGCGACCTATCAGTATTACGAGACGGTCTGCGGCGGGTCGGGCGCTGGCATCGGCTATGACGGCCGGCCGCATCCGGGCACCGGCGGCGTGCACACCCACATGACCAATTCGCGGCTCACCGATCCGGAGGTGCTGGAATGGCGCTTTCCGGTGGTGCTGGAGGAGTTTTCGTTGCGCAAGGGCTCGGGCGGGGCCGGGCTGATGCGGGGCGGCGATGGCACGCGGCGGCGGATCAGGTTCCTGGAGCCGATGACCGCAGCGCTGCTGGCGGGCCACCGCGTGGTGCCGCCGCCGGGGCTGGCGGGCGGTGCTGCCGGTGCTTGCGGGATCACCCGCATCGTGCGCGCCAATGGCCAGGTCGACACGCTGGCAAGCGCCGACAAGACCGAGCTGGCCGCGGGCGATGTGTTCTGGCTGGACACCCCTTCGGGCGGCGGTTTCCGGCCCGAAACCTGACCGCGCAGGGTCGCTGGGCCGTGGCCCTTCGGCGGTTGAGGGCTGTTACGCCCCCTGGGGCGCGCGCGCTGCCCCAGAGAGGCCCGGGCTGGACGGGTGGGCGATCCGGCCTCGTGCAGTGCGGACATGGCAAGCCTTGCCGCGGCGGGCCGCGGCTGCTCCAATCGGACAAGAAAATGGAGGATGCCCAATGACTCGCGCCCCTGCTGCCGACGCCATCTTTGGCGCCCATCTCGCCGATGCCGCCGCGATGGGCCTGCACTGGCTCTACGACCCGGCGCGGATCGCGGCGTTGGACGGGCCCATCGCCTTTCGCACCCCGGATCCCGCCGATTACGAAGGGGTGCCCGGGATATTGGTGCATGCGGGGCGCAAGGCAGGCGCAGGCACGCAATATGGCGAGCAGATGCGGGTGATGACCCGGTCGATCCTGTCCAACGGGGGCTATGCGCTGGACGCCTATCTTGCCAAGTTTTCGGCCAGTTTCGGACCAGGCGGCAGCTGGCAGGGGTATATCGACAAATCCACCCGCGGCACGCTGGCCGGCATCGCCGCAGAGCAAAGCCCAACCGGGCCCGAAGACGACCAGGCGCCGGCGCTGTCCAAATTGCCGCCGCTGATGGCGGTGCTGCGCGGCGCCTCCTGGGAGGCCACATTGGCCGAGGCCGTCGCGGCGACCTCGAACCACCCGACCGCCCTCGGCTGGGCTCCGGCGGCCGCGGCCGCGCTTCTTGCGGCAATGGAGGGTGCGGATCTCGCCACCGCGCTTCAGGCCGGCATCGGCGCGGTTGCGCCCGAGATCGGAGGCCAGTTGCAGGCTGGTATCGACCGGGCCGTCGAGCCGCTGCTCGACCATGCGCGCGAGGTTGGCATTGCCTGCCCTCTGCCGCAGGTTCTGCCGGTCAGCTTCAACATCCTGACCCGGGCAACGAGCCTGCAGGATGCTGTTGAGACCAACCTCCGGCTCGGCGGCGACAATTGCGGCCGCGCGATTTTCATCGGTGCCATGGCCGCGCTGGAATGGGGCATCGACAGCGCCCCGCTTGCCTGGCTTTTGGCAATGGAGGATGGCACGGCTATCTGGGCCGAGGCGCAGGCCGTTGCGGCCCTTGGAACCAACGCGCCAGCCGCGTCGTGACGCTCATCGGGATCTGATAGATCGCCGTGTAGAGCTGCAGCAGCGGATCCGGCGGCAGCACGGCGACATAAAGCGCCACGGTGCGGTTTCCCGCCAGCAGCCCGAGCGCCCCGGCATCTGGGGCGCTAAGCCCGCGCCGGGCAAGTGCTGCACAGATCAGCGCGGTGCCGGTGTTAAGGACCAGCGCCAGACCGGCAAGACCGGCGGCCTGGGGCGGGTTGGCCCGGACCAGCCCTGCAAACCCGTCAAAAAGCGAGATGAAGAACGCCGCCATCGCCAACGCCACGACGCCGTCGAAACTGCGACCCGCCGCTGCAATGCGCCGCGGTCCGGCCAAGGCACGGATCGCCATCGCCAAAACCGCACCGCCCAAAATGGTCAGAAACAGCCGCCCAGCGAGCAGACCGGGGCCGATCGGGGGCGCCGCCTCGACCAGAAGCGCGATCATAAGCGGTCCCAAAAGCGGCGTCGCCGCCATGGCAAGCACGGTCAGCTCCAGCGCAAGCCGGGCGTTCAGCCCCATCATGAACGCCAGGCCCGCGGCCGAGGCAATGGGCGGGGCCATGGCCGTATAGACCAAAAGCGCGCGCCACTCAGGCGGCAGCGCTGCCCCCAAAAGCCAGAGCACCAGTGCCCAGAGCGGCATCAGCAGAAGCGTCAGCCCGACCAGCTGGCCGGCCCGGCCCGCGGCCGCACGCAGCGCCTCGCGCAAATCGAGCCGCGCCATCGACAGGCCCAGCACAAGACAAAGCAGCGCCGGCAAAACCGGGCGCAGCATTTTCTCGGGCGACTTTGGCGGAGCAAACCGGCAGCGGCTTTGACAGGTCTATCGACGTTCAGGTCACTCGGCTAAGACGAAAGATAGAAGATGATCCTCGC
>JBCDDO010000370.1:0-3378 GCA_039180245.1 Pseudomonadota bacterium
CGGATCAACCTCGGTCCGGATCCGATTGGCCGCCTCATCGAGCTCAAAGAGCGTGAGATCATCGCCGCCCGTGACATTGATCAGGACGCCGCGGGCGCCTTTCAGGCTCACCTCATCGAGCAGCGGGTTGGCGATGGCTTTCTCGGCCGCCTCGATGGCGCGGTCCTCGCCCGTGCCCTCACCCGTGCCCATCATCGCCTTGCCCATCTCATCCATCACCGAGCGCACATCGGCAAAGTCCAGATTGATGATGCCGGGCCGGACCATCAGGTCGGTCACGCCCTTGACGCCCTGAAAGAGCACGTCATCGGCCATCATGAAGGCTTCGGTGAAGGTCGTGCGCTCATTGGCGATGCGAAAGAGGTTCTGGTTTGGAATGATGATCAGCGTGTCGACCACCGCTTGCAGCTCGGCGATCCCCTCATCGGCGATGCGCATGCGCTTGGTGCCCTCGAAGGAAAAGGGCTTGGTGACCACACCGACCGTGAGGATGCCCATCTCGCGCGCGGTGCGCGCGATGATCGGGGCAGCGCCGGTGCCCGTGCCCCCGCCCATACCGGCGGTGATAAAGCACATATGGCTGCCGCCCAGATGATCGACGATCGCCTCGATGCTTTCGACCGCGGCCGAGCTGCCGATGGCCGGCTTCGCACCGGCGCCGAGCCCCTGGGTGACCTGGGCGCCAAGCTGGATGGATCGCGGCGCCGAGGATTGCGCCAGCGCCTGGCTGTCGGTGTTGGCAACCACGAACTCGACGCCCTCGAGATTCTTGGCAATCATATTGTTCACGGCATTGCCGCCGGCACCGCCAACGCCAAACACGGTGATATGCGGGCGCAAATCGCGCTCCTCTGGCATCCTGAGGTTGAGGGTCATAGATCCGCCTGTATCGTGTCACCGCATTTGTGCGGCATTTCTCTGCTCGGTTCTTTTATGAGTCGGCAGATTAGCTCAGTTTTCAGCCCGGGTCACGCAGGTTTTTTGTTATTCTGCGGGTGGATGCGCGATACGCTGATGATCTCGCACAGATCAGCCAAAGTAGCGACTGCCCGCAATGGGCCGCACAACCATGCCCCATCGTGGTTCAATTGGGCGCAATTAACCTTTGCGCCGACAGTTATTGATTTTTCGATCACTTCAATGGGTTAGAGGGCTTTCTTACATGCTTGGATGTCTAAACTCCGTGCAGGGGGTGTATTTTCCTCACTCTTTGCTTTAGAAAAGTCTGATAGAACTTTGTTTAAATTGATAAATCGGCAGTGAAACTCTACCAGTTTTCGCGAAACCAGCGCAGCGCCCGGCGCAGCCGCATCGGGCCCTGACCGGCGGACAGCTCAAAGTCCCAGCATTCATCTTGCGGGCGTGCGGCATGTGCCGCCAAGCCCACCAGCGCCGCAAAGGGTGCTGTGGCAGCGGCCTGAGGCAGGCCCTGAATGCGCAAAGGCCGGCCAATGCGCACCTGCCGTCCCAGGATGCGTGTTGCAAGATCCTCAAGCCCCGGCATCTGGCTTCCGCCACCGGTCAGCACAACGCGCTGGCTGGGCAGACATTCAAAGCCCGCCGCATCCAGTCGCATGCGCGCTTCCTCCAAGATCTCCTCCATTCGGGGCCGGATCACCCCGATCAGATCGGTGCGGGTGATCATGCGCCGCTCGAACTGGCGCTCTGTCCCAATCCGCCGCAGCTCGATCATCTCGCGGTCATCCCGGCTGGTCGACTGGACATCGCCATGCTTGATCTTGGTGCGCTCGGCATCGTCGAGCGATGCAGCAAAGGCATGCGCGATGTCCTGGGTGACATGGGCGCCGCCCAGGCGCAGCGTGTCGGCAAAAATCATGTGCCGGCGCAGGAAGACGGACACCGAGGTCGTCTCGGCGCCAAGATCGATGCAGGCAGCCCCAAGCTCCATCTCATCCTCGACCAGCGCCGACAGCCCCGCGGCATAGGCCGAGGTGGTGACCCCGGCCAGATCGAGATCGCAGCGGCGCACCACATAGGCCAGATTGCGGATCGCGGCATGGCTGACGGTCAGCATATGCATGTCGACAGCAAGGCGCGCCCCGACCTGCCCGCGCGGATCGGCAAGCCCGGTGCGGTGATCGAGCGTGAAGTTCACCGGCTGGGCCAGGATTACATCGCGCCCTTCGCCGAAATCGGGCAAAAGCGACCGGCCCATGGCGGCGCCGATATCCTGTTCCGTCACCTCGCCCTGGGCGACCATGGCCTGACCCGACACGCCGTAGGAGCGGGGCTGCGCGCCAGAGAGCGCGACCACCACCTCATCGATCCGCTCGCCGGCATAGCGCTGGGCGCGCGCAACGACCGCGCGGATCCGCCGCTCGGCCTCGTCGATCACCGCCACCTCGCCCAGCGCCACGCCGCGGGCCTGGATGTTGGTAAAGCCGACCACGCGGATCGCATCGAGCCCGGCCTGGGCGCGCCGTCCCGGCACCGGCGCTGCCTCAAGCCGGTCGGGGTCGATCTTGACCACCAGGCAAGCGATCTTCGACGAGCCGACATCGAGCACACCGATGGTGCCGCGGCGCAGCGCGGCGCGCAGGCGATCGCGCATGTAGCGCTGCGATTCAAAGATGCGCAGGCTCATGTCTCTTCGGCCGGCACCGCGGCGTCCGGCTTTGGCGGGCTGCGGCGGGTTGTCAGCGCGTCGGGACCCAGCCGCAGGACCGGTCGATCCGGATCGCGCAGGTCGATATGGGAGATGTCGCGGTCAAGGAGCCGTTCGGAGGTCTGCAGAGCCAGGACAGTGCGCAAGGCGGCGGCTGGATTCTGCGCTGGCAGCATGATCCGCTGGCCACGGTCCAGGATCAGATCCCAGCGCCGCGCCCCGACCCGCACCAGCCCACGGATGCGCGGACCGATGGGCGTGGCCTGGGCCATCAGCGCCAGCGCCTCGGGCACGGCATGGGTTGCGCCGGTTCCGGCAAGAACCGCCAGGTCGGGTCGCGCTGCGCGGTTGGCCAGCCGCGCCACGCGGTGGCCCTCGCCGCCGATCAGAAACAGCGCATCGCCGTGACGCAGGATCGCTTCGGGCCGGCGCTCGCGCACCTGCACCGACAGCAAGCCATCCTCGGTGACGCGCACCCGCACCCAGGCAACCGCACTCAAATCGGCCACTCGGGTACGCACAGCGTCAAGATCAAGCGCCAGCGAAGAGACCGGAAAGCCCACGGACACCGTCTCCTCGATCTGGGCGCGCAAGGGTGCCGAGCCGCCGGTCACGGTGAGCGCGGTGAGGATGAATTCCGGCCGTGCCCGCACCGCATCGCGCAAATCCGCCACGGTGTCGCGCAACATCGTCTGGGTGTCTGCCTGCGTCACCCAGCCCGCAAACAAGGCTGCGCCCAGCGTCAGTGGCAG
>JBCDDO010000371.1:0-3367 GCA_039180245.1 Pseudomonadota bacterium
GACCGACGGCTTCGGCGACGGTCGCCGCCCCGTCGCGGGCCAGAAGCGCGTCGAGCCCACGGGCGATCCGCCCAGCCAGCGACAGCCCCTGATAGGTGAGCGCGGTGTAAAGCTGCACGGCCGAGGCGCCGGCGTGGATCCGGGCATAGGCCTCCGCGGCGCTGTCGATCCCGCCCACCGCGATGATCGGGATGCGCCCACCGACAGCGCTGTAGAGCGTGGCGAGGGTCTGCCGGGCCATGGGCGCCAGGGGTGGGCCGGAAAGACCGCCGGCCTCGCCAGCATGCGGCCCGCTGAGAGCGGGGCGCGAGACGGTCGTGTTTGTCGCCACAATCCCGTCCAGCCGATGCGCAAGCACCGTGGCGGCGATGGTCTCGATTTCGGCCCGGGTCAGATCGGGCGCGATCTTCAAAAAGAGCGGGATCGCGCGGGGCAGGGCGTCGCGCGCCGCAATCGCGCCGGCCAGAAGGGCAGACAAGGCCGCCGGCCCCTGCAGATCGCGCAAGGCCTCGGTGTTGGGCGAGGAGACATTGATCGTGGCAAAATCCACATAGGGCCCGCAGATGCGCAGGACGGTGGCGTAATCCGCGGCGCGGTCTGGGCTTTCCTTATTGGCCCCCAGATTGAGCCCGAGAATGCCGGGCGGGCGCGACCGCGCCAGGCGTGCGGCCATCGCCTTTGCGCCCTGGCTGTTGAAGCCAAAGCGGTTGATGACCGCGCGGTCCTCGGGCAGTCGAAAAATGCGCGGGCGCGGGTTGCCGGGCTGGGGCAGGGGCGTGACCCCACCGATTTCGACAAAGCCAAAGCCCGCGCGAAGAAGCGGCCCCACCGCCTGAGCATTCTTGTCGAACCCGGCGGCAAGTCCCACCGGGTTGGGCAGATCGAGCCCCGCGATGCGGGTTCGCAGCCGCGCCGAGGTGACGGGACCGGGCAGAGGCACGAGCCGCAGCTGCAGCGCGCGCAGCGCCAGTGCGTGGGCGGCTTCCGGCTCGACCTTGCGCAGAAGCCGCAGGCCGGTCCGTTCAGCCCAGCTCGGGAAAGACATGCTGGCCATCGGGTCCAAGCGGCAAGGGCGCGTGCCAAAGCACCGCAGCGATCGGCAGCCGCGCATAGAGATGCGGAAAGAGCGCGCCGCCGCGCGAGGGTTCCCAGCGCAGCGCCGCACCCAGCGCATCGGGGTCGATGGCCGCCAAAAGAAGCCCGTCTTCGCCGGCAAAATGCCGGGCTGCGGTCTCGCGCGCCTGGGCTGCGGTCGAGAAATGGATGAAGCCATCGGCCAGATCGACCGGCGCCCCATCGGTGACGCCGGCAGCCGCAAAGGCCGCCCATTCGGCGGCCCGGAAGATCTTGTAGATCGGCGGCTGCCCGGTCGCGCTCAAATGGTCACATGCCCCTCGGCCCGGGCCCAGTCGAGCGTGGCGTCGAGCGCGGGCGGGATCGCGGCAAACATCTCGTCAAGCTCGGCCTCGGCAATGACCATCGGCGGGCAAACGGCCAGCACATCGCCAATGGCGCGCAGGATCACTCCGCGCGACAGAAGCTCAGCTGCCATTTTCGCGCCGACCTTGCCAGGGGTTGCGAAGGCCGCCGGCGAGCCGTCGGGGGAGAGTTCGAACGCCCCAACCAGGCCCAGGCTGCGGGTGTCGCCCACGAGCGGATGGTCGGCCAGAGCCGCGACATGGCGCGCAAAGGCCGGGGCAAGCCCGCGCACATGGCCCAGAATATCCCGCTCCTGATAAAGCTCGATCGCCTTTACCCCGACCGCACAGCCCACCGGATGCCCGCCATAGGTAAAGCCATGGCCGAAATTGCCGATGGTGCCGGTGTTTTCTTCGATCGCCTCGGCCATGCGCGCATCCATCGCCACGGCCGACAAGGGCGCGTAGCCCCCGGTCATCTGCTTGGCCATGGACATGGAATTGCGCGCCATGTTCAGCGTGTCCGAGCCGAACCATTCCCCGGTGCGGCCATAACCCGTGATCACCTCATCGGAGATGATCTGGATGTCATTGGCCTTCAAAACCGGGCAGATCGCTTCAAAATAGCCCTTGGCGGGCACAATCGCGCCGCCTGCGCCCATCACCGGCTCGGCAATGAAGGCCGCGATGGTCTCGGCCCCTTCCTGGGCGATCACCGCCTCCAGCTCGGCCTTCAGCCGTGCGACGAATTCGGCCTCGGTCTCGCCATCGCGCCCCTCGCGCCAGTAATGCGGGGTGGTCAGATGCGAGATCCCCGGAACCGGCAGGTCAAAATCGCGGTGATTGTAGGGCAGGCCGGTGAGCGAGGCCGACACAATGGTCACCCCGTGATAGGCCTTTTTTCGGCTCAGGATCTTCTTTTTTTCCGGCCGGCCCAGGGCGTTGTTCATGTACCAGACCAGCTTGATCTGCGTGTCATTGGCCTCCGAGCCCGAGGATTGGAAGATCACCCGGGCCATATCCGGCGCCAGCTCCTTGATCTTTTCCGCCAGCTCGATCGCCGGTTCGTGGCTGCGGCCGCCAAAGAGATGGTAATAGGGAAGCTGCTCCATCTGGCGCTTGGCCGCCTCGATCAGCGCCGGCTCGCCGAACCCCAGCCCGCAGCACCACAGGCCGGCCATGCCCTCGATATAGCCGCGCCCGGACTGGTCGAACACGCGCACCCCTTCGCCGCGCTCGATGATATGCGCGCCGGTCAGCTTATGCTGCATGGCGTTGGTATAGGGGTGCAAGAGCGCCGCAACATCGCGCGTCTGCCAGTTGGTGAGCTGGTTCATCTGTCCCTCCCGATCTCGCCCAAGCCCTAGCGGCTGGCGCTGCCCCGGTCAACGCGCCTGGGTTGCGCGGCACGGTTGTGCCGCAGGGCAGTGCGCCAGGTCACGCGCCTGTCGCCGATCTTGCCCTATTTTGGCTCCATCCAACGGCAGGAGGCGGCGATGGCGATCCCACGACAGGCTCAACCGTGATGGACCGGCTTGAGTTCCAACCGCGCGGCCTGTTATTGTGGCGGGCCATCCTGCAATGGTTTGGCGGCATCGGGATTATCGTGACGGCCATCGCGATCCTGCCAATGTTGCGCGTTGGCGGGATGCAATTGTTCCAGCTCGAAAGCTCAGACGTATCCGGCAAATTCGTACCGCGCATCAGCGAAGTGTCATCTCAGATCGGGATGATCTATCTCGGCATTTCGGCGACTTGCGCGGCCGCATACATGATCAGCGGGATGAATGCCTTCGATGCCATTGCGCATGCGATGACGACGGTCGCGGCCGGCGGATACGCGACCAATGATGCTTCATTTGGCGCGTTCCTGGTCGAGGCACCTGCCGCCATTCCAGTCGCCACTTTCTTTATGCTTGTGGCAGGTTTGCCGTTTAGCTTGCTTGCTC
>JBCDDO010000372.1:0-3358 GCA_039180245.1 Pseudomonadota bacterium
CGATGAGGCAGCCAATCGGATCCGGACCGAGGTTGATCCGGATGCCAACATCATCATCGGCTCGACGCTCGACCCGGAAATGGCTGGCGCAATGCGGGTGTCGGTCGTGGCCACCGGTATCGATGCCGAACCCAGGGCCGATGTCCGGCCCGACACTGTGCGGCGGACCACCCCGGCCGAAGGTCCGGTCGCCGTGCCGCCGGCACCAGCCCCGGCAGAGCCTGCGCCGGCGGCCGTGATGGAGGCGGACGACGCGCCGCAAGAGGATGCAAACACCGTCGCCGAAGAGGCGATCCGGGCTTTTGTGCCGCCGCGCGATCCGCAGCGTGCACCGCAGCATGAGGAGGCGCCGGCGGCGGCACCCACCGCCCAGACCGCGCTGCCGGAACCGGCCATGCGGCGTGGCGAGCCCACGCCCGAAACACTGCGGCGCCTGCAGGCCGCGGTCAACAAGATGCCTGGCGATCAGATCGGTCATGCCGGGCCCAGACAGCACCCCCTGGGCACGGGTCAGGATGACCCGGACAATCGCGGCGCGCTGAATCGCCTCATCCACAGGATGACCGGCCAGGCCACGCCACAAACCTCGCCCGCCCGATCGGTCGACCCGCGTGAAAGCCGAACGACGCCGGAACTTGAACGACCTCAGGCAGATGGGCTGAATGAAGACGAACAGGCCCGCATCGATGTGCCCGCTTTTCTGCGGCGCCAGGCCAACTGAGCCAACGCGCCCAACACCGGTTCCCTGTCGACTGGACCGGCCGTCCCTCGGGGCGGCCGTTTTTTTGGCGGCTGTTGGGCCCGGACGCCGCATACCCCCGCGTATCACGCAGAGTTTACCGGTAAACCTTTCCGGATCGGCGCCGTTGGGCGGCCCGTGGCCCTGCGAACCGCGTTCGTGTTGCATTGCGTCACAAAGAGTGAGTTGTGGCAGCAATTTGGCGGGCTTAGGGTCACTTTGACATAACCCGTTGCAATCGGGGCTGGGGGACAATCGGAATGCAAACGACTTTGAGGCGGCAGATCTCGCTCGTCGGTACGGGACTGCATTCGGGCAGGCCGGCGCGGCTGCTTTTGCGTCCTGCTGGGGCCGAGCACGGTATCTGGTTCAAACGCACCGACGTCAAGGCGCGCGATCAACTTGTGCCCGCGACCTGGGACGCGGTGTGCGACACCGCGCTGAACACTCGTGTCGGCAATGCCGCCGGGGTGACCGTGTCGACCATTGAGCATCTGATGGCCGCGCTGGCGGGCAGCGGCGTGACCAATGCGCTGATCGAGATCGATGGTCCGGAAGTGCCGATCATGGATGGCAGTGCTGCGCGCTTTGTTCAGGAGATTGCCCGCGCTGGGTTGCGCACGCTCGATGCCCCATTGCGGGGGTTGCGGGTCGTGCGCCGGGTCGAGGTTGGGCTGGGCGACGCCTTTGCGGCGCTGGAACCCTCGGATGATCTTGTCATCGATTATGAAATCGACTTTCCCGACAGCGCCATCGGGCATCAGCGCCGGATCTATGTCCAGCATCCCACGGCCTTTGCAACCGAGCTTGCGGACAGCCGCACCTTTTGCCGCCGGGTCGAAGTCGAAACGATGCAATCGCGCGGGCTGGCCCTTGGCGGCACGCTGGAGAATGCGGTGGTGGTTGAGGGTGGCGATGTGCTCAACCCCGGTGGCTTTCGGCATGCCGATGAATGTGTGCGCCACAAGATCCTCGACGCGGTGGGAGATCTGGCGCTAGCCGGCATTCCCCTTCTGGGCCGCTATGAAGGGCGCCGCGCCGGGCATGCGGTGACAAACGCGCTGCTGCGGCGGCTGTTCTTGACCGAAGGGTCGGTGGAGACGGTCACGCTTGATCCGCAGCCCGAGATTGCGCGCGTCGGTCTGGCTGGCTGAACGCGCCACCCCGCGTTGCAGGGAGTTGCACGACGCGGGTGACATGCTATTCCATCGGTGCGGCGGGGCGAGCCGCCGTTTTGGGTGACAATGGCACGGGGTCAGGTGAGATGGTCTGGGGTTGGGGTTCTGCGCGCGCCGGCATTCTTGGCTTAACGCTGGTTCTTGCGGCGTGTTCGAGCGACAGCGAACCGATCGCCGAGCGTGAGCCGGATGACATCTTCACCTCGGCCGAGGCCGAGCTTGAAGAGGGCAACGCGGAATCGGCCGCGCAGATGTTCGACGAGATCGAGCGTCTCTATCCCTATTCGAGCTGGGCCAAGCGCGCGATGATCATGTCGGCGTTTTCATGGTATCGCGCGGGCCGCTATGAATTGGCCGAATCCGCTGCACGGCGGTTTATCGAGTTTTATCCGGCCGATGATGATGCCGCCTATGCGCAATATCTGATCGGGCTGAGCTATTATGATCAGATCGTCGATGTCGGGCGCGACCAGGACCTGACACTCAAAGCGCTTCGCGCGCTGCGCGAAACCCAGCTGCGTTATCCGGAAACCAACTATGCGCGCGAGGCCAAGCTCAAATACGACCTGACACTCGACCATCTTGCCGGCAAGGAGATGGAGATCGGGCGGTACTATCTGAAGAGCGGGCATTATCTTGCCGCCGCCAACCGGTTCCGCGCGGTGGTCGAAGAGTATGAGACCACCTCGCACACCGCCGAGGCGCTGCATCGGCTGGTCGAATGCTACCTCTCGGTCGGCCTGGTCGATGAGGCGCAGACCGCAGGCGCCATCCTGGGCTATAATTTCGAGGCCTCCTCCTGGTATCGCGACAGCTTTGCGCTGTTGACCGGCGAAGGCCTGTCGCCGCAGGCGCGCGGCAAGAGCTGGGTGCGATCGCTCTATGACCGGGTGGTGCTGGGCGAGTGGCTCTGAGCCAGCGCACCGGGCAGAGGGCGCACCGCCTGGCGGCAGTGCCGGGTGCGACTGGGCGCGGGCATCGGCGATGCTGCGCGGCCTGACAATCCGCGAGATCGTTCTCATCGAACATGCCGAGATCGCGTTTCGTCCCGGTCTCAATGTCCTGACCGGCGAGACCGGCGCTGGCAAGTCGATCCTGCTCGACGCGCTGGGCTTTGCGCTGGGCGCGCGCGGGCGCGGCGCACTCTTGCGCGCCGGCGCCGATCAGGGCGAGGTGGTGGCCGAGTTTGAGCTTGCGCCCGACCACCCGGCTGGCGAGATCCTGGCCGAGGCCGGGCTTGCCGCACCGCAGGGCGAGCTGATCCTGCGCCGCGTGGCCGATGCCTCGGGGCGCAGCCGGGCCTTTGTCAATGACAGCCGTTGCGGGGTCGATTTGCTCGCGCGGCTGGCCGAGACGCTGGTTGAGGTCCATGGCCAGCAGGATGACCGCGGGCTGCTCGACCCCAAACAACACCGCGCGCTGCTGGATGCCTTTGCCGGAG
>JBCDDO010000373.1:0-3347 GCA_039180245.1 Pseudomonadota bacterium
CAGTATGAAATCAGCCCCGCCGCGGCCGGCAACCGCGAGCACCAGGCATGGCTGAGACAGAGATCGCGATCCGGCTCTTCAACACGGCGAGCAAGCAAAAAGAGCTGCTGCGCCCGCTCGACCCGCAGAATGTGCGGATGTATGTCTGCGGGCCCACCGTCTATGACCGGGCGCATATCGGCAATGCCCGGCCGGCGGTGGTCTTTGACATGCTGTTTCGTGTCTTGCGCCATGTCTATGGGCCCGAAGGCGTGACCTATGCCCGCAACATCACCGATATCGACGATAAGATCATCGATCGCGCCCGCGAAACGGGCCGCGCCATCGAGGCGGTGACCGAAGAGACCACCGGTTGGTATCTCGACGATATGGCGGCTCTGGGGGTGCTGTCGCCAAGCCATGCGCCGCGCGCGACCGCCTTTGTTCAAGAGATGATCGATATGATTGCGGTTCTGATCGCCAAGGGTCATGCCTATGACGCGCAGGGGCATGTGCTTTTTGAAGTGGCGAGCTTTCCAAGCTATGGCGCGCTCGCGCATCGGTCGGTCGAAGACATGATCGCCGGATCGCGGGTGGAAGTCGCACCCTACAAGCGCGACCCGATGGATTTTGTGATGTGGAAGCCCTCGAGCCCCGATCAGCCGGGCTGGGACAGCCCCTGGGGCCGCGGGCGCCCGGGCTGGCATATCGAATGCTCGGCCATGGCCGGGTCGCTGCTGGGCGAGACATTCGACATTCATGGCGGCGGGATCGATCTGGCTTTTCCGCATCATGAGAATGAGCGGGCCCAGAGCCTCTGCGCCCATGGGACCGAGACAATGGCCCAGATCTGGATGCATAACGGGTTTTTGCAGGTCGAGGGCGAGAAGATGTCCAAGAGCTTGGGCAATTTCTTCACCGTGCGGGATCTTTTGGATCAGGGCTGGCCGGGCGAGGTGATCCGCTTTGTGCTGCTCTCCACGCATTACCGCAAGCCGATGGATTGGACCGAGAAGGCGGCCGAGGAGGCGATGAAAACCCTGCGCAAATGGCGGGCGCGTGGTGCGGGCATCGAGCCCACCCCAAGCGCCGCATCGGCTGTCGCCGATGCGCTCGGCGACGACCTCAACACCCCGCTGGCGATTGCATCGCTGCACGAACGGGCGCGGGAGGGCGATGTGGTCGGGCTGGTGTCGGGCGCCGCCCTGCTGGGCTTCCTGGAACCGGCCATGGGCGGCTGGGAGGCAGCCCCCGAGGCGGGTGACAGCGCAGCGGTGGTGATCGAGGCGGCCATTGCCCGTCGGCTCAAGGCGAGGGCTGAACGGGATTTTGCCACCGCCGATGGCATTCGTGCGGCGTTGGCCGCGGCGGGGGTGACGCTGACCGATGGTCCGGGGGGGCAGACGAACTATGCGGTGGAGACGGGCTTTGACCCGGCCAAGCTGGAGGCGCTGCGATGAGCGAGCGGCTCTGGCTCTTTGACACCACCCTGCGCGACGGGCAGCAAACCCAGGGCGTGGATTTCTCGGCCGAGGACAAGCGCCGCATTGCCGTGGCGCTGGATGGACTGGGCATCGATCACATCGAGGGCGGCTGGCCGGGCGCCAACCCCACCGACAGCGAGTTCTTTGCGGCCCCGCCACCGCTCACCCGCGCGACGCTCACCGCCTTTGGCATGACCAAGCGGGTCGGACGCTCGGCGGCCAATGACGATGTGCTGGCAGGCGTGGTCAATGCCGCCACGTCTGCGGTCTGTCTGGTCGGCAAGACGCATGAGTTCCATGTGACCACCGCACTGGGCGTGAGCTTGGAGGAAAACCGCGCCGCGATTGCCGACAGCGTCGCGCATCTGACGGAACTGGGCCGGGAAGCGCTGTTTGATGCCGAGCATTTCTTCGACGGCTATAAGGCCAATCCCGCCTATGCGCTTTCTTGCCTGCAGGCCGCGTTGGAGGCAGGCGCGCGCTGGGTGGTGCTGTGCGACACCAATGGCGGCACGCTGCCCCAAGAGATCGGGCGGATCACGGCAGCGGTGATCGCGGCCGGCATTCCGGGCGACCGGCTGGGCATCCACACCCATAACGACACCGAAAACGCCGTGGCAGGCACCCTGGCCGCGGTCGATGCCGGGGCGCGGCAGATCCAGGGCACGCTGAACGGGCTGGGCGAGCGCTGCGGGAACGCCAATCTCACTGCGCTGATCCCGACATTGCTTCTCAAAGAACCCTATGCCAGCCGCTTTGAAACCCGCGTCACCCGCGACGGGCTGAGGCAGCTGCGCCAGGTCAGCCGCCTGCTTGACGACATCCTCAACCGGGTGCCCAGCCGGCAGGCGGCCTATGTCGGGGCCGCGGCCTTTGCCCACAAGGCCGGGCTGCATGCCAGCGCGATCCTGAAGGACCCCGCCACCTATGAACATGTGCCGCCCGAACGGGTGGGCAATGAACGGGTGATCCCGATGTCCAACCAGGCCGGCCAGTCCAACCTGCGCCGACGGCTCGCCGAGGCGGGGCTGGAGGTGGAGAAAGGCGACCCGGCGCTGGGGCGGATCCTGGAGATGGTCAAGCAGCGCGAGGATCAGGGCTTTGCCTATGACAGCGCGCGGGCCTCCTTCGAGATCCTGGCGCGCGAGGAGCTGCACCGCCTGCCACGCTTTTTCGACATCGAGCGCTATCGGGTGATGGTCGAGCGTCGGCGCAACGCGTTGGGCGAGGTGGTGACGGTCTCTGAAGCCGTGGTGGTGGTGAATGTCGAGGGCGCGCGGGTGATGTCGGTCTCGGAATCCGTCGATCCGGTCAGCCAATCCGACCAGGGGCCGGTGAATGCGTTGAGCCGCGCTTTGGTCAAGGATCTGGGGCGCTATCAGCGCTTTACCGAAGACATGAAGCTGGTCGATTTCAAGGTGCGCATCACCAATGGCGGGACCGAGGCGGTGACCCGGGTGCTGATCGACAGCGAAGATGGGCAGGGCCGGCGCTGGTCGACCGTGGGCGTCTCGGCCAATATCGTCGATGCCTCATTTCAGGCGCTGTCGGACGCGATTTTGTGGAAGTTGATCCGCGATGGCGCGCCGGTGGCCGGCGAATAGCGATGGATTGGGCGGCCTTCTTCCGATTGCATTCCGATCTGCCGCGCGAAGGGCCCGGCGATCCGGCAAGTGCTGCGCGGGCGATTGCGGCGACTGGGCTTAGCGGACCGCTCACTGTGCTTGACCTCGGCTCTGGTCCGGGCGCGGGGTCGCTCGCGCTTCTGGAGGCTCTGCCCGAGGCGCAGATCACCGCCATTGACACCCACGCCCCGTTTCTGGCCGAGGCCGAGGCGCGGGTGGCCGCCGCCGGGAAGTCGGCGCGGTTTCGCACGCTCACCGC
>JBCDDO010000374.1:0-3346 GCA_039180245.1 Pseudomonadota bacterium
CACCGCGCCGGGGTCAAAACCGCCATGCCCGGGATCGATGACCACCAAGGGCAGACGCCGGTCGGGCCGGGGCGGCGGGGCGTCCATCTGGCGCGGCCCAGGGTCAATCCTAGGGTCAGTCTCGGGGTCAATCCCAGGGTCGGCCCACCGCTGGGTCCAGCACCCGACCCTGGGACTAACCCTGGGACTGACCCTGGGATTGACCCCGAGACTGACCCTGGGATTGACCCTGGGCCGCGCCAGATGGACGCCCCGCCGCCCCGGCCCGACCGGCATCTGCCCTTGGTGGTCATCGATCCCGGGCATGGCGGTTTTGACCCCGGCGCGGTGCGCGGGCGGCTGATGGAAAAGGAGATCGCGCTGCGCGCCGCGCGCATCCTCGCGGCCCGGCTGGAGGCAACGGGGCGCCTGCGCACCCGACTGACCCGGGATGCCGATGTGTTTTTGCCGCTCGATGCGCGGATCGGCATGGCCCAGATGCTGCAGGCCGATCTTTTCGTCTCGGTGCATGCCAATACCGAGCCCACCGGCACGGCCTGGGGCGTGTCGGTCTTCACCCTGTCGGATGCGGCCAGCGATGCTGCTGCCGCCCGGCTGGCGCGGCTGGAAAACAGCGCCGATCTGATGCCGCAGCCGCTGCGCGCGGTTGCGGGCACCGAGGCCCCGGACGCCTCGGCCGATCTTGCCGCACCGCGCAGCCCCGAGGTTGCCCGGATTCTGGCCGATCTTGCCCGCGACGAGACCAATGCCGCCTCGCGACGGCTGGCCGAAACGGTGGTGCGGGTGCTGGCGCGGTCGAACCGGACGCTGAGCGGCAACCCGCACCGTGCCGCCGGGTTCCGGGTGCTGCGGTCGGCCGAGATCCCGTCGATGCTGGTCGAGCTTGGGTTTCTGACCAATGCCGAGGACCGGGCCCGGTTGGCCTCGGATGCCTGGCTGGAAAGCGTGTCGGACGAGCTTGTGGCGGCGATCCTCGATTGGCATGCGGCCGAACCCCCGCTTCTGGACATGGCCCGCCGCTGAGATTGCCGCCGCTGAGATTGCCGCCGCTGAGATTGCCGCCGCTGAGATTGCCGCCACCGGGGGCATGCCTGGGCCGGCCGCGGAGGCTGTCCGCCGCTTCGGGCTGACGGGGCCAGCCATTGCGCATCTGCCGTGCTGAAGGCGCCACCGACGCCCGGCGCCGCGGGTCTGTGCCGGGGGCCACAGATGCGGCAAGAAAGGAGTCCAATCCTGTGCGCGGGATCGCTATTGTCGGCGCGTTGCGCGGTCGGTGGGGCCGTGGGTCTGCAGGTCGGATGTCATGCTGCGCTCGGTTTTGAAGTTTTTCGGGTTCCTGTTCGCCTGGGGGGCGATCGGCGGCGTGTTTGCGCTGATCGGCGTGATGGTCATGGTCTGGATGTATGGCCGCGACCTGCCCGACACCTCGACCCTGGCCGCCTATCAGCCCGACACGGTCAGCCGGCTTTACAATGGCGACGGCATGCTGATGGCCGAATATGTGCGCGAGCGGCGGGTGTTCACCCCGATCGACGAGATCCCCGATCTGGTCAAGCACGCCTTCATCTCGGCCGAGGACAAGAATTTCTACACCCATCCCGGCTTTGACCTGCTGGGCATCGGCAAGGCGGTCTTCGACGCGGTAATGGGCGCCAATCTGCGCGGGGCCTCGACCATCCCGCAGCAGGTGATGAAGAACTTCCTGCTCTCGGGCGAGCGGACCGGCGAGCGCAAGATCAAGGAGATCATCCTGGCGGTGCGGCTGGAAAGCACGCTGAGCAAGGATCAGATCCTGGAGCTTTATCTCAACGAGATCTTTTTGGGCCAGAACGCCTATGGGGTGACGGCCGCCGCCCAGTCCTATTTCAACAAGACGCTGGAGGAGTTGACCCCGGGCGAGGCGGCCTATCTGGCCGCGCTGCCGCAGGCGCCCTCCAAGTTGCACCCGGTGCATCAGCGCGAGCGGGCGCTCTGGCGGCGCAATTACGTGCTGCGCGAGATGGTCGAAAACGGCTATCTGGCCGCGGCCGAGGCCAGCCTGGCCCGCGAACAGCCGCTCTCGACCGTGCAGTCGGGCGAGATCGTGGTCGCGGCCCGGCGGATCCCGCCGCGGGATTACTTTTCCACCGAAGTGCAGCGCCAGCTGACCGAGCGGATGGGCGAGGATCAGGTTCTGGGCGGCGGTCTGACCGTGCGCGCCACGATCGATGAGACGGTGCAGGCCGAGGTGGCCAAGGCGCTGCGGGCGGGGCTGGAGGCGCGCGACCGCAGCCTGGGCACGTATCACGGCCCGGTCGGGCAGCTGTCGCCGGCGCTGCTGGAGGCCGGGATCCTGGAGGATGAGGCGGCCTGGCGCGCCGCATTGGCCGAAACCCGGGTGCCGCGCGACATTCCCGGCTGGCATGTGGCCCTGGTCACCCAGGTCGGGCAGAACGCCATTCGCATCGGCATCGAAGATGTGCCCGACGATGAGGACGGGCATTTCATCCCGATCCGCAAGGCCGGCTGGACCGGGGCGCGACGGCCCGAGGATCTGTTTGCGCTGGGCGACATCATCCATGTCTCGGCCGACCCCGAAGATGGCGGCTGGACGCTGCGCCAAATCCCCGAGCTTGAGGGCGCGGTGATGGTGATGGATGCGCGCAACGGCCGGGTTCTGGCGATGCAGGGCGGGTTTTCCTTCCAGCATTCGGAGTTCAACCGCGCCACCCAGGCCACGCGGCAGCCCGGCTCCTCCTTCAAGCCCTTCGTTTATGCCACCGCGCTCGATCTTGGCTTTTCGCCGGCCACGGTGGTGGCCGATCTGCCGGTCGTCATCGACACCGGCACGGGCGAGCCCTGGCGGCCCAAGAACGCCGGCGGCAATTTTCTGGGCTTTGTGCCAATGCGCATCGGCATCGAAAAATCCCGCAACCTGATGACGGTGCGCATTGCCCAGGATGTCGGCATGGAGGCCATCGCCCGGTATGCCGAGCGCTTCGGTGTCTATGAGGACATGCCGCCGCATCTGAGCTATGCGCTGGGCGCGGGCGAAACGACGCTGTGGAAGATGGTGGCGGCCTATGGGATGTTTGCAAATGGCGGGCTGCGGATCGAACCCACGGTGGTCGACCGCGTGCAGGACCGCTGGGGCCGGACGGTCTATGCCCATGACACGCGCGATTGCCGCGGCTGTGCGGAGGAGAGCTTTGAGGGCCAGCCCGAGCCCTGGGTTGTGAATGACGCCAAACCGGTGATGGACCAGGTCACCGCCTATCAGCTCACCGATATGATGCAGGGGGTGATCGACCGCGGCACGGCCACCATTCTGCGCGATCTCGATCTCAACATCGCCGGCAAGACCGGC
>JBCDDO010000375.1:0-3337 GCA_039180245.1 Pseudomonadota bacterium
ATCACGCTTCTGGCCGGGCTGCAGACCGTGCCGCCCTCGCTTTACGAGGCTTCGGTCATCGACGGCGCCACCCGCTGGCAGATGTTTCGCTACATCACCTACCCGCTGCTGACCCCGATCATTGCCGTGGTGATGACCTTCTCAGTCCTCTTCACCTTCACCGATTTCCAGCTCATCTGGGTGCTGACCCGCGGCGGGCCGGTCAACACCACCCATCTGATGGCCACGCTCAGTTATCAGCGCGCGATCCTGGGCGGAAATCTTGGCGAAGGGGCCGCGATCTCGACCGCGATGATCCCGTTCCTTCTGGCGGCGATCATGTTCTCTTGGTTCGGGTTGCAGCGGCGCAAATGGCAGCATGGAGAGGCCAATGACTGACGCCACGCCCAATGCTGCCAAGGACGATCACTCCGAGGGCATGCAATATCTGGAGACCCCGCTCAACCGGGTGATCACCCTCTGGATCCCGCTGATCATCATCATGATCGTGCTGCTCTTTCCGTTTTACTGGATGTCGCTGACGGCGATCAAACCGGACAAGGAGCTGATCGATCTGGAGACCACGCATCCGCTCTGGACCTGGAGCCCGACCTTCAAGCACATCCGGATCCTGCTTTTTGAGACCGAGTACCCAACCTGGCTGTGGAACACGATGTCCATCGCCATGGGCGCCACGATCCTGTCGCTGATCGCCAGTGTCGGCGCGGCCTACGCAATCGCGCGCATTAAGTATCGGGGCGCGAACTGGGTGGGCGGCGCGATCTTTCTGGCCTATCTGGTGCCGCCGTCCATCCTCTTTATCCCGCTTGCCTCGATCATCGTCGATTACGGGCTTTTCGACACGCCCTTTGCGCTGATCCTGACCTATCCGACGATCCTGATCCCGTTTTCCACCTGGCTTTTGATGGGGTATTTCAAGACCATCCCGTTCGAGTTGGAGGAATGTGCGCTGATCGACGGCGCCACGCGCTGGCAAATCCTGACCAAGATCGTGCTGCCGCTGGCCATTCCGGGGCTGATCTCGGCCTTTATCTTTTGCTTCACGCTGTGCTGGAACGAGTACATCTACGCCCTCACCTTCATTTCCAGCCCCTCGAACAAAACCGTGCCGGTGGCCATCGTGACCAGCTTTACCGATGGCGACATTTTCCGCTGGGGCTCGATCATGGCCGGCGCGCTGATCGGCTCGCTGCCGCTGGTGATCCTCTATGCCTTCTTTGTCGAGCATTACGTCGCGGCGATGACCGGGGCTGTGAAGGAGTGAGGCCGGCGGGGTGCAGCGGAGGATGACGGGCGCGACGGGGTCGACCGGGGCGACGGCGGACACGCGTATCGACTGGTTCTTCGACCCGATCTCGCCCTTTGCCTATCTGGGATTTCACCGGCTGGGCGAACTGCCAGCGGGCATTGAGATCCGCTACCGACCGGTGCTCTTTGCCGGACTGCTTGCGCATTGGGGGCAGCTCGGCCCGGCCGAGATCGCCCCGAAGCGGCGCCACACCGCGCTTGCTGTGATGTGGCGGGCACGTCAGCTTAGCCTCACGCTGACCCCGCCGCCCCGCCATCCCTTCAACCCGCTGGGTCTTTTGCGGCTTTGCCTTGCGGCCGGGCCCAGCCATGAAACGGTCGCCACGGTCTTCGATCATATCTGGGGCAAGGGCGAGGATGGCGAAGATCCCGCAAGCCTCGCACGGCTGGCAGCGCGGCTCGGTCTGCCCGATTGGGAAGCGCGGATAGCCGCGCCGGAGATCAAAGCGGCGCTGCGGGCCAGCACCGAAGCCGCGATCGCAGCGGGCGTTTTCGGGGTGCCAACGGCGATGCTTGGCCCGCAGCTTTTTTGGGGCGAGGACATGACCGATGCGCTCTGCGCCGCGCTCGCCGACCCCGACCTTTTGGCAAGCCCTGCACTGACCGCGATGGCCGAGTTGCAGCCTGCCTCCTCCCGGCACCGCAGCCCGGCTTGGACGCTCCACCATGTGAATTTGCAGGCCACAGATGTCCGCGCCTCGGCGCGGTTTTACACCGAGATCCTCGGCATGTCTGAGGCGGATTGGCAGTTTCCGCCGGCCAGCGAGGTGGGGTTTCTGCCGGCAGACCCGGACCGGCTGGCGCTGTTTCCCGCGCCCACCGGCGCCGACGGGGCCAATGCCGGGCTGCATCTGATCGCCCCAGACCCGGAATTCGCCCGCAAGAACGGGTTCGACCACAACCCCTCGATCGGCGGCCATATCGCCATCCAGGTTGCCGATCTTGACGCTGTCATTGCCCGGCTGACGGAGGCTGGCATCCCCTATTCCTACGCGCCGACCTTCGCAATTCCCAACATGCGCCATGTCTATGTGTATGATCCGGCGATGAACCTGTTGGAGATAAACGAGGTCCGGACATGAAGATCGCCGTGATTGGCTTGGGCGCCATGGGCGCGCGGATGGCGACGGTGTTGATCAGTGCCGGGCATGCCGTCACCGGGTATGACCCCAACCCGGCCGCCCGCGCGGGTTTGGAGGCAGCCGGCGGCGCTGCTGCCGCTTCGGCCGCTTCAGCCTGCACCGGCGCTGAGGCGGTGCTGGTCATGGTCGTCGATGCAGCCCAGGCCGCCGATGCCCTCTTCGGGCCCGACGGCGCGGCCCACATGCTCGCCGTCGACGCGGTTGTCATCGCCTCAACGACCATGCCGGCGCTTGACGCGACAAGCCTGAGCATTGAGGCCGAGACGGCCGGGCTTCTTTATCTCGATGCGCCGGTTTCGGGCGGCATCGTCGGGGCCGAACAGGGCACGCTCACCTTCATGACCGCGGGGTCGGAGGCAGCCTTTGCTGCGGCCGAGCCCCTGCTCACCGCCATGGGCCGCGCGATCTACCGTCTCGGCGATCAGCCCGGCGCCGGGTCGACAATGAAAATGGTCCACCAGCTTGCCGCCGGCGCAAATCTTGCCGTGGCCGCCGAGGTGATGAGCTTTGGCGCCCATCTCGGGCTCGATCCGGCTCAGGTTCTGGAGGTGCTCAACGCGTCGGCCGGCAGCTCCTGGATGATTGCCGATCGCGGCCCGCGCATGCTCGGCGAGGGCACCGAGCCCAAATCGGCCGTCGACATCTTCGTGAAGGATCTCGGCATTGTCCTCGACGAAGCCCGCGCCACACGGTTTCCGGTTCCGGTCTCGGCCGCGGCCCTTCAGGTCTTCCTGGGCGCGGCGTCCGCGGGTTTCGCCCGGCATGATGACAGCCAGGCCACGCGGTTCTACGAAAGTCTCGGCGGCCGTGCGGTGCGCAAGCCCGACTGAGCCCACGGCCTTTGCCCCATCGCGCGGCAATGCCCCTTCTTCTTGGCAAAAATATTC
>JBCDDO010000376.1:0-3335 GCA_039180245.1 Pseudomonadota bacterium
GCTTCAGCGTTGGTTTCGATCGGCACCGGCTCGTAGCTCATGCCGTTCACGCGGAAGAAATCGGCAAGGTTGAGCTCGGTGGTGGTGCCGGTCTGGATGCACACAGTGGCGCCATCGAGCTCTGAGGCGGAGGTCACGCCCAGATCCTTGCGCACCATGAAGCCCTGGCCGTCATAGTAGTTCACGCCGACGAATTCGAACTTCAGATCCGTGTCGCGGCTGAAGGTCCAGGTCGTGTTGCGCGCCAGCATGTCGACTTCGCCCGAGGCAAGCGAGGTGAAGCGGGTTTTGCCGGTGGTCGGCACGAACTTCACAGCCTTGGGATCGCCCAGCACGGCAGCCGCAACGGCGCGGCATACCGAAACGTCAAAGCCGTCCCACTCGCCGGCTGCATCGGTGAAGGCAAACCCGGCGATGCCGGTCGAGACGCCACAGTTGAGCGTGCCGCGTGCCTTGATCTCGTCTACGGTCTGCGCCGAGGCGGCGGAGGCGATACCCATCGCTGCCACGGCACCCAGAATCGCTAGCTTGTTCATAGAATTCCTCTTCCCGTCAGTTTTGTACTGCGTTGGGTGCAGCTTGCACCGCGCCCTACCTGTTGTTGGTCGGCGTCGCATGTCGCGGCCCCCGGTCTATTGAGCCCGTTTCGTCACCTCCGTCAAGAAGTTGTGCAACAAATGCGCAGTAAGCTGAAATCGACGCCGCGTAACGGCCGGTGCTGCCCATCACATGTTCAGTCGGCGGTTGCAGCCACGGGTTGCAGGCCGCTAGAGAGGGGGCGCGGCCGGACGCGCCAAGCTGTTGCGGCGCGCCTCAACCGACCGGCACGGGGCTCGCCGGCAGCCGCGCAAAGGCCCCGACAGGACGGCGCGGCGGGGTCACAGGGATGCGAGACAGGACATGGGCACAACGCTTGTCACAGTGGCGCTTGGCGGGGCCATCGGGGCGGTTCTCCGCTTCCTTGTCGTCAGCGCGGCGCTGCGCAGCTTTGGTCCCGGGTTTCCCTGGGGCACCCTTGTGGTCAACGTGGTGGGATCCTTTGCGATGGGGGTGATCGCGGTGTTGCTGATGGAGCGGATGCCGGGAAGCTGGCGCAACGCCGCGCCGTTCCTGATCACCGGCGTTCTGGGCGGCTTCACGACATTCTCGGCCTTTTCGCTCGATGTCTGGAGCCTGGTCGAACGCGGCCGGTTCGCGGCGGCCGGCGCCTATGCGGGCGGCTCGTTGCTGCTCGCCGTTTCAGCGCTTGTCGCTGGGCTCTTCGTCGCGCGTGGGGCCACGCAATGACGGCGTCGGATCCGCTCAGCCCCGCGCCCCCGCCCGCGGCCTCGACCGGCGTGCAACAGATTGCGGTGGCGCCCGACGAGGCCGAGACCCGGCTCGACCGCTGGTTCCGGCGCCGGTTTCCGCACATCACCCAGGGGCGGATCGAAAAGATGCTGCGCAAGGGCGAAATCCGCGTCGATGGCGGACGGGCAAAATCGGCCCAGCGGCTGGAGGCTGGGCAGGTGGTGCGGGTGCCGCCGCTGCCGGCCGCCCAGCTCAAGGAGGCTGGCCACGCTGCAGAGACTAAGCCTCGCAGCATCATCGCGCCCGAGGATGCGGCGATGATCCGCAATGCGGTGATCTATGAGGATGCGCATCTGGTCGTGCTGAACAAGCCGCCGGGACTGGCGGTACAAGGCGGCAGCGGCACCGGCCGGCATGTCGACGGGTTGAGCGCGGCCCTCGCGGCGGATGGCGCCCGGCCCAAGCTCGTCCACCGGCTCGACAAAGACACCTCAGGCGTCTTGATCCTGGCCCGCACCCCGCGCGCAGCGGCGGTGCTGGCGCGAGGCTTTCACGCCCGCGACACCCGCAAGATCTATTGGGCGCTGGTCGCCGGATGCCCGCAGCCGCCGGCCGCCACCATCCGCTTCGGCCTGGTCAAGGCCGGTGGCGAGGCTGAGCGCATGCGCTGCCTTCACCCCGATGAGGTGTCCGGCGTGCCGGGCGCCAAACATGCTGTCTCCGACTATTGCGTGATCGAAGCCGCCGCCCGGCGTGCCGCCTGGGTGGCGCTGGCGCCGATCACCGGGCGCACCCATCAGCTTCGTGCCCATATGGCCCAGATCGGTCACCCGATCGTCGGTGACGGTAAATATGGTGGGCGCGGCCAGACCAATGAGGGCGATGGCTGGGGGGCTCAGCTTGGCGGCCAGATCAGCCGCAAGCTCCACCTCCACGCGCGCAGCCTGACGCTCACCCATCCCGAAACCGGCAAGATGCAGACCTTCACCGCGCCGCTGCCCGACCACATGCAACGCAGCTGGGCGTTTTTCGGCTGGCAGCAAGACAGCGCACCGGACGACCCGTTCGAGGGCCGCCCATGAGCGCTCGGATATTGCCAAGCCCCGCGCTGCGGCTGATCGTCTTTGATTTTGACGGCACCCTGGTTGACAGCCAGCGACTTATCTTGGCCGCCATGGCCCAGGCGTTTGCCACATGCGCCCTGCCGACGCCGCCCGATGCGCAGGTGCTCGGCATCGTGGGCCTGTCGCTGCCGCAGGCCTTCAAGCGCTTGCGCCCTGATCTTCCGGGTGAAACGGTTGTTGCGCTGACCGCCGGCTACAAGCTCGCTTTTGGTAAGCTTCGCGACGCGGCCAAGGCGCAGGGCAGTGGGGCAGGCACGTCGCCGCTCTATCCCGGTGCGCGCGCTGCGTTGGAGCGGCTGTCGGCCTGGGGTCCCGACACGCTGTTGGGCATTGCCACGGGCAAAGGGCGACACGGGCTCGACGATCTTTTGACCCAGCATGACTTGGCTGGCCATTTCACCACGCTGCAGACCGCGGACTTGCACCCTTCCAAACCGCATCCCGCCATGCTCGAGGCCTGTCTGGCCGAAACCGGGGTGGACGCATCGCGTGCGGTGATGGTGGGCGACACCGCTTTTGACATCGAAATGGGCCGGGCCGCCGGCTTTCGCACCATTGGCGTGAGCTGGGGCTATCATCCTGTCGCCGATTTGCGCGCGGCCGGGGCCGACACCGTCATCGAGAGTTTCGACGCGCTCGATGGGGCAGTGGAGGCCGTGCTGTGAGCGCTCTGGCCGGCAGCGGCGGGCCCGGCGCCCGACGGTTTTGGACCCATGCCGAGGTGGTGGCCGAGGCCGCCGGCCATGCCCTGCAGCTTGACGGGAAGCCTGTGCGCACGCCGGCCCGCGCGGCGCTGATCCTGCCCAACCGTGCGCTGGCCCTGGCCGTGGCCGCGGAATGGGCAGCGCAGGGCGAAGCCATACAGCCCGAGACCATGCCGCTGACCCGGGCCGCAAACTCGGCCATCGACCGGGTCGCGCC
>JBCDDO010000377.1:0-3307 GCA_039180245.1 Pseudomonadota bacterium
CCGCCGCGGGTGGCTTTCTCGCCGAGGATCTCGATGGGGTCCTCGAATCCCATCCGCCGCCAGGCAGCACCGTCAATATGCGAGGCGGCGCGCGGGTCACCGTCCGGACTGCCGCGAAACGACCAAGTCGGGCGGCCCCAAAGCCGGTCCGCCTCGATCTGCTGCTCCATTTGGGTGTCGTTGAGATCGGCAAAGAAGTTCCAGCGGCGATTGTACTCGCGGACATGTTCCAGGCAGAACCAGTAAAACTGTTCCAGATCATCGGGCGAGCGGGGCGCACGATAGGCCGCCTTGGCCGTGCAATTGGGATGATCGCAGGCCCGGTCCGCCCCTTCAACGGCGCCCGACAGGCCGCGCCGCCTTGCCCGGCGCTGCTTGTCGGCCGAAACCGAAATGTCGAAATCAAATGGCGGCCTGCTCATATCCCGCGACAATGGCTCCCAGCATGCGGGCCGTGCCCCGACTTGCGCGGCACGGCTGTGATCCGAAAAGGTAGAGCCGATCGCCCTTGGATGAAACCGGTTGACAGGATGCGAGAGAAAAAATGGGTATGGCCACGCAGATTCGCACAAAACTTGAAGAGGCCTTTGCGCCGACGGTGCTGGAGCTTGTGGATGAAAGCGAGCTTCACCGCGGCCATGGCGGCTGGCGCGAGGGCGGTGAGACGCATTTCCGCCTGCGCCTGCGCGCCGCCGCGCTTGACGGCCAAGGCCGGGTGGCCCGCCAGCGTGCGGTCCATGCGGTGCTGCGCGACGAGCTTGCCGGGCCGGTTCATGCGCTGAGCCTCGATCTGGGCGGCGCGAGCGACCCGTGATGCAACCCAGCGGCGCCCTCTGGCGGCCGCCGTTTTCAGCATGGTCAGCGGTGCCGCCGCCCTCTCGGCCTTCCAGCCGCCACCCGGCAAAGACTTGCCCGCGATGGCTTCAGCCGGCTGCGATCAATCGGCGGCCTCCGACACCGGCTTGCCCATCCGGATCACCGGCACAGCATCGTCATCGCCCAGCGATGGCGGCGGGCGCAGCACCGGGCCGCGGGCCGGTTCGGCCGCGGGCTCGGTGAGGGTCTGTTCGGACGTAGCCGGGTCCGGCTGGCTGACAGCAGCGACGTCGCGCGCCGCCTTGGTCAGCCGACGAAAGACCAGCAGGCTTTGCAACACCTCAACCCGGCCCTTCAGCATGCCCTGGCGTTCATCCACCGGCAGGGTTTCGGAGCGGTAGAACTCCCATCCGTCGGCCGCGACCTCGTTGATGGTGTCCGCAATCGTCGCGGCAAAGCGATCCTGCGCGGCCTTGACCCCACGGACCCGCTTTGCGCGGCGCGGGGCGGCCACCACCTTGTACTCGAACTGCGTCATCTGCGCGTCCTGTTGCATTCCGCGCCGCGCGATGCGGCCTGGATCACATCTGAACATGCCGAGCCGGCCAGAGCAACCGCAAGCCCGATGCGCGTTTACCCATTGTTAATCCCTTTGGCACGAAGGTGTTTGCACGTTGGTGGAAACGGGTGCCTCGGGGGAGGAGTCGCCCAAGCAGCGAAAGGCGCCGGTTGTCGCAAGCACCGGTGTCAGGTGGTCATGTCCGAGAAGGACTTTTTGATCTGGCTGAATCTGGCCTGGCAGACAGACGCGCATCTCGCAGAATTCGGGGTACGCCTGCCGACAGAAACGCGCATTCTTTTGGCGCGTATCCGTGACATCTCGGACGCAATGGCCGAGACAGAGCGGCGCAACTGGCGCCGGGCGGCTTTGGACACTGCCAAAGCTGCGCCCGAGGCCTCGCAGCACGCATCCGAGCAGAGCGTTCCGGATGCGGTGGACCCGCCCGCGCCGCGATTGGCGATGGCAGGCGGGCGCGGCTGATCGGGTCAGGCCCGATCGGTCCAATGCCGAAGGTTCGACCGTCCCGGCAGTGCCGGTACGGCCGGTCCCGGTTGATGACATGGTGGGGAGCGGGCGGCCGCGGTGGTGAGCCGCCGATCGACCGTTTGCGGCGCCCCCGGCTCTCTGCCCGTTTCTTCGCACTGCAGCACGTTGTTGACGCTACGTGAAGCACGGCACATACAGAATCGGCAATCCAGTGTTCTCTGCATCCCGACGACGCGTCGCACGGGTCCACGACCGATCGGACCCACGGCGCCGCTGACAACAAGGGATGCATGACGATGCTTGATTGTGACGGTCTGTGCGCGGCACGCCGCGCCGGCGCCTCTCCGGTGGATCCGGCACGGCCGATGACCCAGACGGCTCAAAACCCGTCCAGCGGCGCGCCGGCAGCGCGGGCGCTCAAACAACATGTCTCGGCGCTCTCTTCCGGTGTCGCGCAGACGCCCCCCGACATAACCGCCGGGATCGAAGCTGCGACCCGCATCCTGGCCGCCGAGGCGGCGCTTCTCGACAGGGTTTTGCCTTTGATTGGCCCGGTGCCGATTGGCGATGTGCGCCGCATCCTGGCGCAGGCGCGGCTGTGCCTGTGCGAGCAATGCGAAACCGAACTGCCCGAACGCCCCGAATTGACGGACCCGTCCGATCCCCGCGCGGCCCCGGACACGCTTCGCGCGCTGTGCGACAGGGTCAGCAGCGCGCCTGCCCAGACCGATGCGGCGCTGCTCGCGGCAGCCCGGGGCTTTCAGACCGCGGCCCTGGCCTTGGAGCATGCGCTGCTGCGCGTCGAACGGAGGGTTTAGGTCGGATCCGCGGCGCGCGACGCTCCCGACACAAACATCGGCTGGTCGCCCGACATGGCTGCATCGCCTTGGTCGGTTTCACGCCCAGACCGCTTGGCATCTGTCCGGGAATGCGGCTGCCGACCCATCGCAGCATGGGACCCAACGCTCCACGAGGGGCTGCGGCGCGTGGGGTCACCGGACGGCCGGCATGGTGGGGCGTGCCGGCCGTTTCTTTTGCGCAAGTTCTTTGGCGCAGTTTCTTTGGCGCAGTGCGTTAATCCGAACCGCGGCCCGGGTCAGACGCCCAGCTTGGCCTTGACCAGGGCCTGCACGGCCTGGGGGTTCGCCTTGCCGCCCGTTGCCTTCATCACCTGACCCACAAACCAGCCGGCCATGGAGGGTTTGGCCCGGGCCTGTTCGACTTTTTCGGGATTGTTCTCAAGCACTTGGTCCACCGCCGCCTCGATGGCGCCAGTGTCGGTGACCTGCTTCATGCCGCGCGCCTCGACCAGCGCGGCCGGGTCGCCGCCCTCTTCCCAGAGGATCTCGAAAAGCTCCTTGGCAATCTTGCCGGAAATGTCGCCCGAGGCGATCAGGTCGATCACGCCGCCGATCTGCGCCGCCGAAAGGGGGCTTTGCTCGA